>JBAXXZ010000050.1:0-9221 GCA_037127575.1 Bacteroidota bacterium
GTAAACATATAAAGTAGCATAGCCGTTCTCCTCATTTGAATATTTTAAATTGCCACTCAACTTTTGAGGAATCTGAATAATTTGTCCGTAATGCGACACATAATTGCTGCTGTACAAATTATACCATGGCAATTTTTCACCTTTGATGTTTGCCAATAATTGTCGAAGCGCCAAATTACTACTATCATCAAGCTTTGGAATATTGGCGATGGGTTTTTTATCGCTAATTGACCAAACGGCACTTTGTTCGATTTCGCTATTAAAACAATTTTTGTTTAAATGCCGCGCCACTTTTACCAAATCACTGTCAGCTAAATGATTTAAAGCATAAGGCGTTTGGGCACTTGGCGCATGTTTGCTCGCTTGACAACAATACCCTTTTATTGGCAGTGCCTTTTTTTCATATTTACGCAATGGCAATAAAAGTTCCTTCACTACTAAGATGTCTTGTTCGTCATTATTGCCGGCAATTAAGCGGCGCCCTGCTTCAACCAAAATAAATAAAGAATCTTTGCCAAGGTTTTCGATGCTCAGTTCAATACAATAACCTTGATAGCCGCCAAGGCTTTTGGCGCTAGCCTTAACCAAATGCAAGTTCAAGGCCTTTTGCAAATTATAAGTTTGGTGATGTGCCTGAAGCTGAAAACAAATCAGTATGGTAATAATCATTAAACGATGCATCTGTCCTCCTTTTTCTATTATAAGCGACTGAACAAATTTTGGTTACAAATTTTATTTAGTAATTTGCCGACTTATAAAATCAATGGAAAGGTTTACAGGATTTATAGGCATTGCCATTATTTTTGGAATTGCATTTTTATTATCCAATAATAAAAAAGCAATCAATGTTCGGCTGGTTTTTAGTGGACTAGCCTTGCAGATTACTATTGCACTATTAGTTCTAAAAGTTCCTGCAATCACTGCGTTTTTTAGTTTTTTGGGCAAGGGTATGTCAAAGATTGAGCACTTTGCCACACAAGGCGCTTCCTTTGTTTTTGGCGGCATTATGGTGGATACAAAAAATTCAATTTCTTCATCTTTCGGATCGGCAAATACTTTTGTGTTTGCTTTTAGTGTAACAGCAACAATTATTTTGGTATGTGTTTTGGTGGCTATTTTTTATCATTTGGGCATTATGCAAAAAATAATTTCAGTGTTGGCCGGCTTAATGAATAAATTAATGCGAGTAAGTGGTGCAGAAGCCTTAAGCAATGTTGCCAGTGCCTTTGTTGGTCAGGTTGAAGCACAGGTGTTGATTCGTCCATATTTACCATCAATGACCAAATCAGAATTGCTTTCATCAATGGCAGGAAGCATGGCCTGTATTGCAGGCGGCATTTTAATTGTTTACGTGAATATGGGCGCGAAGGTTGAATATTTAATCACAGCAAGTTTAATGGCTGCACCTGCGGCATTGGTGATGTCGAAAATAATTTATCCTGAAACCGAAAGTTCTTTAACAATGGGAAAGGTAAAACTGGAAGTAAAAAAAGAGCATGAAAATTTAATTGATGCCATTTCGCATGGTGCAGCTGAAGGCATGAAAATTTCAATTAATGTGTTAGCCATGTTGATTGGATTTATTGGTTTGATTGCCTTATTGAATTATGGTTTGGGAAAAATAGATCCTTTGCTTTCATTGGATTTTATTTTTGGTAAAGTATTTTACCCACTTGCCTGGTGCATGGGCGTTCCGGGTCAGGATGTGGAACAAGTTGCTGCATTAATGGGTCAAAAACTAAGCATCAATGAATTTGTGGCCTTCGACACTTTAACCCACCACTTAAAACAACCATTGAGCGATAAAGGACTAATTATAGCAAGCTTTGCCATTTGCGGCTTTGCAAATTTTAGCTCTGTTGGCATGCAACTTGGCGGCATTGGCGCCCTGGCTCCAGAGCGCAGGGCTGATTTGGCCAAATTGGGCATGCGCGCTTTAATTAGTGGAACATTGGCCAGTTATTTATCGGCAACAATTGTGGGAATTTTGATTTAATGAATAAAATTAAAAATACCGTTATTTTTTGCCTTTTTATGATGGCATCCAAGTACAATGCCCAAAAAATTGATTTGCATATTTTGACCTCGATTAATAGCGGAACTTATAAAACATGGGACAAACTCATGCTGGGCACTTCACAATCGGTATACGGACTCATGCCTTTAAGTTTCGCAAGCAGCATGGCAAGTGCTTATTATCAACACGACGAAAAACAAATTCGTAATGCTTGGCGCAGTGGTGCCAATTTATTGCTGGCAGGAGGTATTACCACCGGCTTAAAATATGTGGTGAATCGGCCGCGACCATTTATTACTTACCCCAATGATATCAAACAGCGCGACAAGGGTGTTGGTCCTTACTCTTTTCCGAGCGGACATACCACTTTTGCTTTTGCCATGGCCACCAATTTAAGTTTGTCGTACAAAAAATGGTACATAACGGTTCCCGCTTATGCGTATGCAAGCTTGGTGGGATATTCGCGGATGCGATTGGGTGTGCATTACCCAAGTGATGTGCTTTGCGGCGCTTTAATTGGCATAGGCAGCGGTTTTTTGGTGTGGCGTTTGGATGAGTGGTTTTTGGCGAAGCATAAATAAAACCGATTGATTACACATTAAGCATAAAATTAAATTTCATGCTGTTCGCGATTTCAAACTACCAATTGCGCAAGGGATTGAGTGGAGCCGGGCGCGGGCTTTGCCTTGTGTGTGTTAAGCGAGGAGGCTGGTGAAGTGATGAAGCAGACCCCGCAGCATTACACACACAGGGCAAAGACAAGCACGGCGGAAGGAAAGCCCGGGCCTGAAGCAAGCATGATGGTGAATGCATAAAATTTGCTGAAGGCTGCGCCCAAAAAATAAATCTTGAACTTTGTTTTAAAATTTAAACAATCAAACCGTCTTTCATTACCAGTGTTCTGTCGGCCAATTTAGCCAGCTCTTGATTATGCGTTACAATCACAAAGGTTTGGTGAAAATTATCGCGGAGGGTGAAAAACAATTGGTGCAGTTCTTGTGCATTAACACTATCGAGATTGCCGCTTGGTTCATCGGCAAAAATTACTTTGGCTTTGTTCATCAATGCCCTGGCCACGGCCACACGCTGCTGCTCTCCACCACTGAGTTCAGATGGTTTGTGCTCCATGCGGTCTTTTAACCTTAAAAGTTCCAACAATTCTTCTGCCCTTTTTTCGGCTTCTTTTTTTGATTCATTGGCAATTAAAGCCGGAATACACACATTTTCGAGGGCGGTAAATTCAGGCAATAATTGGTGAAATTGAAAAACAAATCCAATGTTTTGATTGCGGAAGGCCGCCAACTTTTTATCGTTGAGCGTTGAAACGTTTTCGCCATTAATGTATACTTCGCCGCTGCTTGGTCGATCGAGTGTGCCCAGTATACTTAACAAAGTGGTTTTACCGGCCCCTGATGAACCAACAATTGAAACAATTTCACCTTGTTTTATTTCGAGGTTGAGGCCTTTTAATATTTCAAGTGAATTAAAGTGTTTATGAATATCTTTTCCAACGATCATATTAATACAAATATACGTAACACAAAACAGTGATGAGAATAATCCCAATGACATCGAGCACAAAACCTACCTTAAACATGTCTTTGATATCAATTTGTTTGGTGCCAAACACAATGGTATTGGCGGCAGTGGCCACAGGCAGCATAAAGCCGAGTGAAGCAGCGAATGTGGCGGGCATCATGAGTAAAAGCGGCGGCAGGTTTAAATCTTTGTGCAAGGCCACTAAAATTGGGATAATTAATTGTATGCTGGCAATGTTGGATGCAAATTCGCTGATAACGGTTACCACAATACAGATGCCTAAAATAATTAGGATGGGTGAAACATCCTTCAGTACCTTTAAACTTTCAGCCAGCCAATTGCTTAATCCTGATACTTCAAAACCAAAGGCCAACGCAAAGCCTGAACCAAACATCAAAATAATATCGTAGCGTAATTTTTTGGCATCTTCCCAAATTAAGAGTGCTTCGCCACGGTTTTTTTTGGATGGGATTAAGAACAACAAAATAGCCGCAAACATGGCCACCATTGAATCGTCGATAAATTTTGGTTGTTTAAATAGATGGTTCCAGCCCTTGTATTGAAAGGCGCCAAAATCGATGTCGGCCCTTGTAAACCAAAGCAGGATGCAGCTGATAAATAAAGTAAAGACCCATTTTTCCTCGTATGATAAAGGGCCCAATTGTTTGTAATTGTTTTTAAAAAATTGTGGTTCAATCTTTAATTCAACTTTGTTGCGAATAAAATAGGTATTCAAGGTGAAAAAAGTGAGTACCAAAAAAATGAATGAAATGGGATAACCGATGGCGCTCCATTTAATAAAATTTAATTGCCCATCCTCGGGAAAGGCTTGTTTAAAGGCTTTGAAAAAGTACATGTTGGGTGGTGTGCCAACGGGTGTGGCCATGCCGCCAATTGTGGCCGAAAATGCCAAACCCAATAACAATGCCGCGGCAAATTTGTTTTTATTTTTGCTGATGTGTAAATGTGTTTCTTGAATGAGCGCAAACACAGCGCTAAACAACATCATGGTGGTGGCGGTATTGCTAATCCAATTGCTGATAAGGTAGGTGGCCAACATCACACCCATTAAAATGGTGGATGGATTTTTACCAACCAAGGATAAAATTTTTAGCGCAATGCGTTTGTGAAACTGCCATTTTTCGATGGCAAAAGCCAACATAAATCCACCAATGAATAAAAAGATGATGCTGTCGGAATATTGTTGCGCCACTATTTTGGCATCGGCCATACCCAAAGCAGGCAAAACAAGTACAGGTACCAATGCAGTAACGGCTAAATTAACCGCTTCTGAAAACCACCAAACGCACATCCATGCTGCTACACCAGCCATTAAGCTCACATTGTGATTGGTAGGATCTAATTCAATCACAAACCAAAACAAGGCGGCCAAGAGTGGACCCAAAGCCTGAAAAAAATATTGTTTATTATTTTTTGTTAATTCCTCTGCCACAGGTCATGAAGATAATTTAAAAAATGCTCCCAATTAATAAATTCTTAATTTTGTTTGATATGGGCAAATTGCTTCAAGGCATTAAAATACTGGTGGAATTTATTACCAGCAGAATTTGGAAAATACGGCTGAGTAAAATCAGTAAACGGCAAGGCTTCCTCATTAAACAATTGCGGGTAATTTCTTTGGCCGTTAAACGCTTTAATAAAAACAATTGTTTTGTTTCGGCAACTGCCTTAACCTTTTATACGGTTTTTTCAATTGTGCCCATTTTGGCCTTGGTATTTGCCATTGCTCAGGGCTTTGGCTATGAAAAAACTTTGCAGGAACAAATTTTGAAAAGTTACGGCCAATATGAGGCCATTTTAAACAACGCATTTATTTATGCCAACTCAATGTTATCTACCACCAAAGGGGGCGTGATTGCCGGTTTTGGCGTTGTGTTATTGTTGTGGAGTGTGATGAAATTACTCATCAGTATTGAAAATATTTTTAATGTGGTGTGGGAAGTAAAACGCGGCAGAACCTGGATTCGAAAAATCACCGATTATTTAACCATCATGCTGATTGGTCCTATTTTATTAATTGTATCCGGCAGTATCACCGTTTACATTCAAACGCGCGTAGATAGTATTGAAGCCCTTGGTTTTATGAGTACTTTTTTGGCACATATCATTGCTTATGCTCTGGTGGCAGGGGCTTTCAGCTTTTTGTACGTGGTAATGCCCAATACCAGAGTAACATTTAAGCCGGCTTTTAATGCCGCCATTGTTGCTACTGTATTATTCGAATTGTTGGGATGGGCCTATATTAAATTTCAAATTGGGGCCAATCAAATGAATGCCATTTATGGTGGCTTTGCTGCCTTGCCTTTGTTTTTAATTTGGTTACAGTATAGCTGGTACATTGTGCTATTTGGTGCCGAATTGGCCTATTCAAACCAGTATGTCGACCATTACGAACTCGAAGAAGACATCAATAATTTGAGCATCCGTTATAAAAAAGTGATTGCCTTGATGATTGCCAATTTGGTGGCCAAGCGTTTTTACAATGGCGAGTCGGCACTAACAGTGATGCAGATATCGGAAAAGTTGGATTTGCCTTCACGCCTCACAAAAAGCCTGGTGCAGGAATTTGAAGATACCGGCGTGTTTGCAGAAGTGCGCATCGACGATGACAAGGTATCGGTGTATCAACCGGCGGTAACGGAAAGCAAGTTTACGGTGCAGTTTGTAATCGACAGCATTGAACGCAAAGGCGTAAATGAATTGCCCATCAATAATAGTATTGAGTTAATTCACATACACGAATTTTTGGCGCAGATGGATAAATTATTAGATAACCAGGCCGGCCATATGTTGGTGAAAGACATCGTAAAATAAATGAAGGCCTTTGGTGCAGTATTTATATTTTTTTTAAGCTTTGTTACGGTGCAAGCCCAACAAAACAAACGCGATTCATTACAACAAGACAGTGCAAAATCGTCGCGTGCACAACATCATAAAATATATTCCGGGCCACGCAAAGCCACTATTTGCAGTGCCATTTTGCCAGGTTTAGGGCAAGTTTACAATCGGAAGTATTGGAAAGTGCCGATTGTATATGTCGCTATGGGAAGCATGGTTTATTTGTTTAAAACCAATAACGACCAATACAATTTTTACCGCAACAATTTATTGAAATTGGTAAAGGATACAACACTAAGCAGCATTGGCGGTTTAAACCAAGGACAATTGCAAACCGAAAAATTGCAGTACAAAAAAAAACGCGACTTTGCGATAATTGGCATTGCAGCTGTTTACATTTTAAATATCATCGATGCCAATGTAGATGCCCATCTTAAAACCTTTGATGTAAGCGATGATTTAAGCCTCACTTGGGATCCTTTTTTTTACAAGCTTGATTATGGTAGGGGTCGCTTTTCGGCCGGACTTAGTTTGACAGTACATTTTAAAAAATAAATAGATGAAAATTGCATTAATTGGTTATGGCAAAATGGGGAAAGAAATTGAACAAATTGCCTTACAAAAAAACCATGAAATTGTTTTAAAAATTAACCGCGGCAATTCTGATACCATTTCTGCGGAAGATTTGCAAAAAGCAGATGTGGCCATTGAATTCAGCACCCCGCATACCGTTATGGCCAATATAAAAAAATGTTTTGATGCCGGTGTGCCGGTGGTTGTAGGCACAACAGGTTGGTACGAAAGTTTTGATGAAATTGAAAAGGAATGCAAAGAAAAAAACGGTGCATTGTTTTATGCCAGTAATTTTTCGGTTGGTGTGAATTTGTTTTTTAAAGTGAACCAATATTTGGCGCAGCTCATGAACAAATACGAGGATTATGATGTAAGCATGGAAGAAATTCACCACATTCATAAACTCGATAAACCAAGTGGCACAGCCATTACTTTGGCCAATCAAATAATAGAAAAGCTTGATCGAAAAAAAAACTGGAGCATTAGTGATCACAAAGCCGACACGCTTTTCATTAAAGATGTGCGTGAAGGTGAAGTGCCGGGTACCCATATTATTAAGTATCAATCGGCCATTGATGATATTGAGATAATGCACAAAGCCCATAACCGTAAGGGTTTTGCCGGTGGTGCCGTATTGGCTGCCGAATTTTTGGCCGGCAAAAAAGGTATCTATAGTATGTCGGATATCATTTAACATCCAAGATTTCTCATTTAATAATTAACATTTCTAATTTCTGTCTTACCATTGGTTTAAAATATTTGAAAACGAAACTGAATTCAAAAATTACATTCAGCCCAATACCTTTGTGGTTTTTGAATTTAAAAACGAAAAAATTTGTGTCACACAAAATACATTCGGCTATTTTGCGGTGCAAGATAAATGTCCGCACAACGGGGCTTCATTAAGCAAAGGTTTTTGTAGCAAAAACAACGAAATTGTTTGCCCTTTACACCGTTATTCATTTGATTTAAAAAGTGGGAGGGCCACATCCGGCGGGGCATTTGCTTTAAAAACCTATCCCATTGAAATAAAAAACAATGGGGTGTTTATTGGCATTAAAGCCAAGTGGTGGGAGGCATAGGGCACTCAAAAGTTTTCAAATAATTTAGAATAAATTGCGCTTAATGCACCAAATCGCTTTTGGTAAAAACCCTCACAGGATATAAGGCGGCAAAAAAACCTATCAACATAATTAGGCTGAGTATCCAAATAAAATCCTTCAACATTAATTTAATGGGATAATACGGCACCACAAATTCGTTGCCAAATTTTACCAAGTGGAATTTGAGTTGTAACAAACACACCAACAATCCAACTAGCAAGCCAATGATGGCCCCAATGCCGGTGATTAAAAATCCTTCGCGCATAAAAATGTTACGAATCATTTGCATGTTGGCACCCATATTATAAAGTGTTTTAATGTCTTTCTTCTTTTCAATAATCAGCATGGTTAATGCGCCTATCATGTTGAAGGTGGCAATCACTAAAATAAAAGCCAAGATAAAAAAGGTGGCCAATTTTTCTGTCTCTAAGGATTTAAACAACACATCGTTTGCCTGATACCTGTTTTTCACCACAAAACTTTTGCCAAGAGCTTCCTGCAATTTGGCCTGCACTTCTACTATACGATTTTTGTCGCATAACAATTCAATGGCGTTTACCATATGATTGGCATCGAATAATTCATTGGCGGTTTTTTGATTCACAAATACATAAGCAAAATCAAACTCATCGTTTAAGGAAAACAAAGCGCAGGGATTGCAGTATACCTGATTTAAATGATCTTGTGGATTGATGGAGCTGATCTTCCCTTTACTCGGACTTAACAAACTCACTTCATTCACAAAAGAAGACATGTTGAGTTGAATTTGATTGGCAATGCCTTTACCAACAATGATGCGGTTTATGTTGGTGTCGTTTAAAGCATAAATACCCTCTGTTAAGGCCGTTTTAATGCCTGTTACTTGATCAAAATTACTGTCAATGCCTTTCACCACCGTTAATACTTGTTGATCGTTGTTTTTAATCAAGGCCTTGTCGGTTATGGTTTTTGATAACAATTGTACCCCTTCCACAGCTCGAATGCGGGTTAATAAGGCAGCATTTGCGTCAAAATATTTTCCCTTGGCGGTGGTGATTTTTATATCCGGTTCAAAGGTATTGTATAAGTTAGATACTACATCGGTGAGGCCGTTCATGGCTGATAAAATAATTACCAATGCGGCGGTTGTA
>JBAXXZ010000051.1:0-9130 GCA_037127575.1 Bacteroidota bacterium
CAATTAATTTAAAGTACTTATTGAATGCACCAATGCTAAAAGAATAGAAATTAGATTGCGCTGGCCTGCCAAAAATAGGAGCCGAGTCGGGGTGAATTGAGAAATCAAGATTTTAGTGCAGAAGAGCCTTGTGCGCAAGCGCACGTAAAAATCGTAGATTTCCAAGAGGCGCGTTAGCAATATTTTTGGCTTGTCTTTTTGCTTACTTTTTTGACTAAGAAAAAAGTAAGAGAAGATTTACACTAAATAAACTCAAGAGCGTTCGGGGTGAATTGCCTTTTCTTTTTGTTTCTTCTGCATCAAGTCAAATGAAAAGAGAAAATTTTTTCTTGAAAATTCAAGATCGTCCAAGCAACCGCCTTGCCTTATCTTTTGCTCTGCGCACAAGCTCGATCAAATGTAATGAGGCACATTTGCCGTTGACTGAGAAAAAAGTAAAAGGAATTCTTTTTTTTAATTATTTACTA
Source organism: Bacteroidota bacterium (assembly GCA_037127575.1). GTDB lineage: Bacteria > Bacteroidota > Bacteroidia > B-17B0 > Aurantibacillaceae > Aurantibacillus. The sequence goes on from JBAXXZ010000051.1 coordinate 468, forward strand.
TCGAAGTATTTTTTCATAAAAACGAAATAATGTTCCTTCCAACCTTTTTTATATTTTTCTCCGGTACCATCTGGTAGGTTGGTGTGGGTGATGGTGACCAAAGTGTGATCGTCCTTATAAGTAAAAAACAATTCTACAATTGAATCTTCGTCATTGGGTTCAAATTCAGTGGTGCGCCATTTTTGAATAATTTTTTTGTGAGGAAAAATTTCAATGTTGGTGCCTGATATGTAACCATCCCAAGCGGTAAAATTTCCTCCTTCATGTGGACTACAAGTAGCGTTTGAGCCGCCGGTGAATGCGGAATGCGTTTTATCTGTTAACCAACCTGTGAATACTTCTTTTGCTAAACAATGTAACTTGACAGATACTTTAAACTTTTCCACGGTAATTTTTTTTAAGCTTGTTTTTTATTCATGTTTTCTTTTTTGGATTGTACAACAATAGGGTTCAAAATTTGAATGACAGATTTTTTTATGGCTGCAGGCGAAAAGCCGCACTCTTCGTACAACTCTTGTTGTTCTCCATGTTCAATGAATTTGTCGGGGATGCCCAAACGCATTACTTGCGCCTTGTAGCCGTTATCTGACATAAATTCAAGAACGGCAGATCCCATGCCTCCCATAATACAGCCGTCCTCAACTGTAATTACTTTATCGTATTTTCCAAAAACTTCATGTAAAAGCGTTTCGTCAATTGGTTTAACAAAACGCATGTCGTAGTGGGCCGGGTTAATGCCCTCTGATTTTAATTGTTCGATGGTTTGTGTAACCATGTTACCGGGGTGACCAATGGATAGGATGGCAACATCTTTTCCTTCTTGAACCAAACGGCCTTTACCAATTTCAATTTTTCTGAAAGGTGTTTTCCAATTTACCATTACGCCATTTCCGCGTGGGTAGCGAATGCTAAAAGGACCGCTCACTTCATCCAATTGCGCCGTGTACATCAAGTTGCGCAATTCTTCCTCGTTCATGGGTGCCGATACAATCATGTTCGGAATGCACCTAAAAAATGCCAAGTCATAAGCCCCGTGATGAGTTGGGCCATCTGCTCCGGCCAAACCACCCCTATCGAGGCAAAATATAACTTTTAAATTCTGCAAGGCCACATCGTGTAATACTTGATCGTAAGCACGTTGCATAAAAGATGAGTAGATATTACAAAAAGGCAACAAGCCTTGCGTTGCTAAACCTGCACTAAAAGTTACGGCATGTTGCTCGGCAATACCCACATCAAAAGCTCTGTCGGGCATGGCTTTCATCATGATGTTGAGTGAACAACCCGATGGCATAGCCGGTGTGATGCCTGTTATTTTTAAATTTTTTTCTGCTAACTCAACAATGGTATGTCCAAATACATCTTGGTACTTTGGCGGCTGCGGCGTTTTAGGCACCACTTTAATAATTTCACCTGTTTCTTTGTTAAACAAACCCGGTGAATGCCATACTGTTTCATTACCTTCTTCGCTAAATTTATAACCCTTTCCTTTTTTGGTAATGACATGTAAAATTTTTGGTCCCGGTATGTCTTTTAAATCGTTCAACACTTTGGTTAAACGAACAACATCGTGCCCGTCAACAGGCCCGAAATATCGAAACTTTAATGATTCAAATAAATTGGATTGTTTAAGTAAACTCGTTTTTACTGCATTTTCAATCTTACTGGCAATGTCTTGGGCGTTAGGACCAAACTTGCTGATTTTACCTAGCAGTTCCCAAATTTTGTCTTTGGCCTTGTTGTAAGTGTGTGAAGTGGTGATGTCGGTTAAATATTCTTTAAGCGCACCAACGTTAGGGTCGATGCTCATACAATTGTCGTTGAGCACCACCAATAAGTTAGCATTTTCAACGCCGGCGTGGTTAAGGCCTTCAAAGGCCAAACCGGCTGTCATAGCACCGTCGCCTATTACTGCGATGTGGTGTTTGTTATGTTCTTTTTTGTATTTACTGGCAACAGCCATGCCTAAAGCGGCACTAATACTGGTGGAAGAATGTCCAACACCAAAAGTATCGTATTCGCTTTCGCTGCGTTTTGGGAAGCCGCTAATGCCTTTGTAAATGCGGTTGGTATGAAACACATCGCGGCGGCCGGTTAAAATTTTATGGCCATAGGCTTGGTGACCAACGTCCCAAACCAATTGATCTACCGGGGTGTTAAACACATAGTGTAAAGCCACGGTTAATTCAACCACGCCGAGGGATGCGCCAAAATGCCCTCCTTTTACCGATACTAAATCGATGATGTATTGACGAAGCTCATCACTTAATTGCGACAATTGATCTTCGTGAAGTTTTTTTAAGTCAGCAGGTGAATTAATTTTGGCCAATAATTCTCCCGGAACAAAACCTGTACCTTTCAATATTTCCATTTTTACAAAAGTAAAATTAAATACATCACTGCCTAATTAAATAAATCATAAAACCCATATGACTTTACACAGCAATGTTATATAGTTAAACAAAGCGCGAACAAATTTGTTTTGAACAAAGAAAGTTAAAAAGTAATTGCTTATTTTTTTAACAGATAACCTTTCTCGTAGATGAGTGTTTCCTTAGAATTGGCCTTGAGTTCGATAGATTCATCATTTTCTTTATAGCCGCTTTTTTTAATGTGAATACTATATTTTCCGTCTGGAATTGTGAAAAAATATTCACCTATTTCGTTCGAAAAAGTAGAGGCAAACATCTTGCCTTGTTCATCACTTAAAATGATTTCAACATCGGGTACACCATAACCTTCAAACCCTTCTCGAATGGTCCCTTTTAAAATACACAAACCGTTGTTGGTTTTGCGTTGACCGTCTTTTTCAAGAATGGCGTATTCTTTTAATTCAATTTGGTAAAGATCACTTTCACCCAAACCACCAAGGCGATCGCTTGAAAAATAGGCCACTTGTGCATCGGCGCCAATGGTAAATTGTCCTTCTTTGCCTACGCTGTTAATTGGGAAACCAACATTAACAGGTGTATTCCATCGTCCGTATTCAAACACAGATTTAAAAATATCGTATGAGCCCATGCTTTTAGGACCATTGCTGCAAAAGAAAAGTGTTTTGCCGTCGGGTGCCAAAAAAATGCCACCTTCATCTTCGGGTGAATTAATGTCGGAACCTAAATTCACCGGCTTGCCCCATTCTTTTTTATTAATTTTTTCAATCATCCAAATGTCTGATTTGCCTTGCCCCCCAGGCCTTTCGCTGGTGAAGAATATTTTTTTACCATCGGGCGAAATGCATGCGCCACCTTCCCAATAGGTGGAGTTGATTGATTTTCCAAGTGATTCAGGCATCCGCCATTTTCCATTCAAGGCTTTACTCACAAAAATATTACCACCACGTGAAGCTTTGTCATTTACATCGTTTTTGTATACATAAATGAGTTTACCATCGGGCGAAATGCTTGTACAAGCATCGTGCGCTGCTGAGTTAAGCGAGCCCGGAATAGTGTTGGCTTTTAAAAATTGACGGGTGCTTGAATCGGGATGAGCGATGAAAACGTTTTCAAAATATTTGCCATCGCCTTCAACATCAAGAGGAGAGGTGGCTGATTCGGGACGACGACTGGTAAACACCAAACTCTTGCCATCGGTCGTAATGCATGGATTTTTATCGTCGTATTTGCTGTTAATTTCTATGCCCATGTTGTTAATCACTACATTCCAAGGATTGCTCATCATCACTTGGGCCGTTTCGCATTGTGACAAAAAAAGTTTACAATCTTCAATGGTTTCTGCATCCGGCTTTCCGCTGGTAATAAAAGTTTTAAATTCTTGAATGGCTTTGTCGAGTGCTGATTCATAATGGTAAATTTTCCCCAACAAAAAATGGCATTCATTATCGGGCTTGTTGTTTAGTGCCAAACCGGCCAAGAGATTTTCTTTTGCTTTTTCGGGCTGCCCAATATTGAAATAGCAAAGTCCGATGTAGTATTTGGTGCCATCGTGATTGGGATTGCTTTTTTCAATTTCGCGAAACGAACTGAGGGCATTGGCAAAATTACCGGCATACAAATACTGTTTGGCCACAATGGTTTTTGCCAGATCGGCGGGATTTAAGTTTGCGGTTTTTTTATCTTCTTGCGCAAGTATGGTATTTGAAAATAGAACCAGCAGTATAATTAGTTTCTTCATAACAATTTCATCTAAATTTCAGCAAGATATACTAAAAGATGAAAAAGAGTAAAAAATTTTTGTAACTTTATTTTATCAAGCTTTTAAAAACTATGAAAATAAAAACACTTTGTGCTTTATTATTTGGCCTCATTTTGTTGAACGCCTGCGATAAAAAAGTCGCCAAACCAACACTTTCAGTGGTTACTGTGAACAAATGCGATACCATCACTTTTGCGAAGCACATCAAAGGCATTGTTCAAAAAAGATGCGTGGTTTGTCACAATGGGACACAAACTAATGTTACCAACGCCAATTTTAATCTTTACAGCGATTTAAAAGAAAAAGCCTTGAATGGGAAGTTAAAAAGTTATGCAGTTGATGGGAATCCAATCATCATGCCCAAGTTTGGAACAAAACTTCCGCAAGACACCCTTGATTTAATAATTTGTTGGATAAATAATGGTGCAAAAGAATAATTATTTTACTTTTGGCGCATAATTTATGAAGCACTTACATTTCTCGAAGATCACTTTATTTTGTCTTCTCTCCATAGTAATAAGTTTTACTGCATGCGATAAAAAGATTGGCAAAAATCAATTGCCATTGATTGTAAATACACCTGATGCCATTTCAGAATGTGATACTATCACCTATAACAAACATATCAAGAAAATCATTATTCAAACATGCAGTTCAGGACCACAATGCCACACCACAGGAATGGAAAGGGGTAATCTCACGTTGGATACATACGATGACGTGAAAGTGAACGCTGCTAAGATAAAGGAAACGGTTTTTAAAGGCAATCCAAAGACAATGCCACCGATTGATGATACCACCGTTATTTCAAATAATCAAAAAAAATTGTTGAATTGTTGGTTAAGTAATGGGATGAAGAATTAATTCTTCTTGCGCATACTGATTACAATTGGCACCCCGCTAAAATCAAATTCTTCTCGTATTTTATTTTCTAAAAAGCGCTTATAAGCTTCCGTAACATATTGCGGTAAATTGCAATAAAACATAAATAAAGCTTCACCTTTTAGTTGTGATACGTATTTTATTTTAACGTACTTGCCTTTAACAGCTTGTGGTGGCGTGTGTTCTATAACCGGTAAAATAAAATCATTCAATAAACGGGTTTGAATGTGTTTTGTTTTGTTTTGATAAACATGCATGGCTAATTCTACCACTTTCATGATGCGCTGTTTATCGGTTACTGAAATAAACAAAATTGGAATGTCCTTAAACGGCGCAATGCGTTCTCTGATTTTTTCCTCGTATTGTAAAGATGTTTTGTGGTCTTTTTCAACCAAGTCCCATTTGTTCACCACAATGGCCACACCTTTTCGGTTTTTTTCAATTAAACTTAAAATACTTAAATCTTGTGCTTCCATGCCTTGTTGGGCATCGATCATTAATATACAAACATCACAACTTTCAATGGCATTAATACTGCGCATCACTGAATAAAACTCTAAATCCTCATGCACTTTGGCTTTGCGGCGAATGCCGGCAGTATCAATGAGCCAAAAATCGTGACCATATTTGTTGTAACGTGTATTGATGGTGTCGCGGGTGGTACCTGCAATATCGGTTACAATATTTCTTTCAACACCCAAAAGGGCATTGGTAAGTGAAGATTTGCCAACATTCGGACGGCCAACAATGGCAATTCTGGGAACGCGCTCTTCTTCAGCAACAGTTTCTTCTTTGGGTAATAATTCACATAATTTATCAAGCAAGTCACCTGTACCACTGCCGCTAATGGCAGAAATAGGGTAAACTTCGCCCAATCCTAAACTGTAAAACTCGCCTGAATAGGCTGCTTTTTCGTGGTTATCGGATTTGTTGGCACAAATGATCACGGGTTTTTTAGTTTTTCTGATGATATTGGCGACTTCCTTGTCGTACTCGGTTACGCCTTCGTTTACATCCACAACAAAAAGTAATAAAGCTGATTCCTCGATGGCAATTTTTACTTGTTTTCTAATTTCACCTTCAAAAATATCGTCGCTGCCTTTAATGTAGCCACCGGTGTCAATTAAGCCAAATTCACGGTCTTGCCAAAAGGCTTTACCATAATGCCTGTCGCGGGTAACCCCTGACACTGCATCAACAATGGCTTGGCGGGTTTCGGTAAAGCGATTAAATAATGTTGATTTTCCAACATTTGGTCTTCCTACAATGGCTACAACGTTTGACATAAGTGGATAAAGGTACTAAATATTGCGGTTAGAATTGTTGTATGCTGCCTTGATTTTTACTAAATTTGGTTATGGCTAGATTCTCCTTCATTCTCTTTTTTCTGTGTTTTTTAAGCCCATTCGCCCATGCACAGGATAAAGCACAACAGGTGGTGATGCCACATGTTCAACCAAGTTTAAAGTTTACCGAAAATATGGGGCAATGGGAAGATGTTATTTTATTCAGAGCCAATTTGGATGGCGGCGCAATGTTTGTTGAGAAAAACGGGATCACTTTTAATTTTTATGATAAAAAGAAATTTCGCGATTTACACCACGGTGGCATTTTAAAAACAAACTACAAAAATTTGGATATCCGGTGCCATGCTTATAAAATGGAATTTGTAGGATGTAATGCTGAGGTGAAAGTTGACAAAAGCCAAGAAGGAAAGGATTACGAGAATTTTTACCAAGGTAAGGATGAAAGTAAATGGAGAAGTAAAGTTTTTAATTACCACGAAATTTGGTTGCGTAATATTTACAACGACATCGATTACCAAGCCATTACATCAACAAACGGGATTAAATACAATTTTCATGTAAAGCCGGGTGCTGATGCCAATAACATAGGCATCACATACAAAGGCATTAAATCGATTCAATTAAAAGATGGCGCCTTGCTGATTGATTTAGAAGTGAACGGTGTTACCGAGCAACGGCCATATGCTTATCAGTTAATTGATGGTAAAGTGCAAGTGGTGCCATGTAAATACAAATTCAAGAATAAGGTTTTAAGTTTTGATTTTCCTTCAGGTTATGATTCACATTATGAATTGGTGATTGATCCACTTTTGGTTTTTGCGGCCCAATCGGGTTCATCGGCCGATAATTTTGGTGCCACCGCCACATTTGATGCAGCAGGTAACTTGTATGCAGGTGGTACGGTTTACGGTTTGGGCTATCCGGTTACGACCGGGGCTTATTCAAATAGCTTTGGTGGCCCAAATGGTGGCACCGATGTGGTGATTACAAAATACAATGCAACAGGCACAACACTTGTGTATTCAACTTATTTTGGTGGTAACCAAACCGAAATTATTTCGAGTATGATTGTTGACATGAGCAATAACTTGTGTATTTATGGCGCAACCGGATCAAATAATTTTCCAATAACAAGCAATGCTTACGATGTTACATTTAACGGTGGCGTGTTTTTGAGTTTTATATACAATGGTACAGCTTACGCTAACGGTACCGACATTTACGTCAGTAAATTTAATTCAAGCGGAACATCACTTTTGGCTTCCACCTACATTGGAGGCAGCGGCAACGATGGTGTGAACCATGTAAACCATACTTCTTTCATTGGCAATTTTGGTAGCGGGCCTGTGTACGAGTATGTAACAGATTCCTTGCAATACAATTATGGTGACCAATACCGCGGCGAAATTCAAGTGGATGTGGCCAACAACATATACATTGCCAGCAGTACACGGTCGGCCGATTTTCCAATTGTGAATGGTTTTGATAATACCTTGGGTGGAAAACAAGACGCCGTGGTGGTGAAATTTAATTCAGCCCTTTCACAGGTAATGTATTCAACTTTTATTGGTGGCAATAAAAACGAATGTGGAAATGCACTTATCGTGAACAACGCTTTGGAAGTATTTGTTACCGGTGGCACTTGCAGCAACGACTTTCCTGTTACAGCCGCAGCGCACAGCACGGTGTACAATGGTGGTAAGGCAGATGGCTTTATAACACATATCAACACCAATGGCAACGGTATTTTACAATCCACTTATGTTGGCACAAATAATTACGACCAATCGTATTTTATTCAGTTTGATAAATACGACAACATTTTTGTGTATGGTCAGTCGCTTGGTAATATGCCCATCATCAATTCAGGAACAGTAGTGCCATTTAGTGTGATTGGTACACACCAATTTGTGACCCGTTATACACCTACTTTAACTAACCGAACCATTTCGATGGTGTTTGGCCATTTTTTAAATGCGATTGATATTTCACCCTGCGCATTTGCCGTTGATAAATGCAACAATTTGTACCTCTCGGGTTGGGGTGGTAATATTTTAGGTGGACCGGCGATGTCGAGCATGCCTTTGTTTTTACCTACCCAAAATACAACCGATGGTTATGATTTTTATTTTATGGGATTGGATTCCAATTTTGTATTAAAGTACGGGTCTTATTTTGGGGGTAATTTAAGTCAAGAGCACGTGGATGGCGGTACTTCACGTTTTGATGCCCGCGGTAAAATTTACCAAAGTGCTTGCGCCGGTTGTCAGGGTCACGACGATTGGCCAGTAACCACAGGTGCTTGGCCAAATACACCCGGTA
>JBAXXZ010000052.1:0-9115 GCA_037127575.1 Bacteroidota bacterium
TTTCTCCATTCGTCTTTAGTTTACTTTGCACTTTTTTACAAAATGTTTCCTTTTAAAATTAATCAACGAAAACTTTTACGTATGAATTTAATTCGGTCCATTTTACAAAATCATATTTTTTTAATTCTTCCAACCAAAACCTTTCGCTGCCATTTGGAATTTTTAGATACAGGTATTTTCCGTCTTCGTGACGTTCGGTCCAGTTACCTTGAGCAAGTAAATTCATAAAATCAGATTGTGCCTATGGAGACATATTAAACAAGGATGACGCCATTTTAATGCACTTTTCTGAAGGTAAATAAAAGGCATATGCCTTAAAGCCATTACAAAATATATAAGGCCTGGTATTTAGCAAACTTAATAAAGATTGAAGGCTATCGGGAGGAAGCGGAATGCTATAAAAAAAACCTTGCATTTGTTTGATCTTAAAATCAAGCGCATTGATGGTTTCCAAAACGTGTTTGGTGTCAGCCTCCCCTTTAATGCCAACCATTAAGTCGCCGGGTACAAATTTTCCTCCGGGCACTTCAGGATCTTTTTTGCAAGAAAGCAAAAAGAGCGAGAGAATGAGAAGGATGGCTTGGAATTTTTTCATTCATCAATTTTTATGAAACATTATGTGGTAAATAAAATCTACAAATGCGCGACTTTTTTGACTTTGAGGAGCTATATAAATTAGTCAAAAAACAGATTTGAAAAAAAATAAAATGAATGGGCATAAAAAAAGCAGCCTTTTAGACTGCTTTTAATGAATTGAAAACAATATTAACTCTTTTTACGCGGGCCAATTAGCATAAGCATTTTTTTACCTTCTAATACAGGTAATTGTTCTGCCTTACCCCACTCTTCGAGTTCGTTTGCAAATTTTAATAATAAAATTTCACCTTGTACTTTAAAAACAATTTCACGTCCTTTAAAAAACACAAAAGCCTTTACTTTGCAACCATCTTGTAAAAATTTAATTGCGTGGTTCTTTTTAAAGTTAAAATCGTGTTCATCGGTATGTGGGCCGAAGCGAATATCTTTCACAACAACTTTAGCGGCTTTGGCTTTAATTTCTTTGGCTTTCTTTTTTTGTTCGTATAAAAATTTACCGTAGTCGATAATTTTACAAACCGGAGGATCAACATTTGGCGCAATTTCAACCAAATCTAATTGCTGTTCGCGTGCCATTTCTATGGCTCGGGCTATTGGATAAACGCCGGCTTCGATACCTTCGCCTACAACCCTTACGCGAAGCGCAGTAATTCTGTTGTTTATTTTGTGTAATTCTTCTTTTACACCAGGACGTCTAAATCCTGCTTTTAAGCCTCTTGGCTGTTTGAATACCGGTTTTTGATCTGCACCTGCTGCAGGAGCAGGTGTGTTTGGTTTTTTTAAGTTAATAGTGCCTCCGCTTTTTAGTTGTACTTATTTTTATTTGTGTTAGTTTATTCTCTAAACTGCTTATTCTCTTGATTCTTTTTGTTTAAAATCGCTTTCAATTAATTCGTTGATGTATGCAGCAAAATCGTTGATGGCATAAGCGCCAATATCTCCCTTGCCATGCGCTCTAACGGCCACTTTATTTTCCATTTCTTCTTTTTCACCAACCACCAACATAAAAGGAACTTTTTTAATTTCGTTGTCCCGAATTTTTTTTCCGATTTTTTCGTTGCGTTCGTCAACAAAACCTCTGATACCAAAACTACTTAACAAATTTAACACATTTTGAGCATAATTGTTATACTTTTCTGAAATTGGTAAAATAGCGAATTGATCGGGCGCGAGCCAAAGCGGGAAATTACCGCCACAATGTTCAATTAGCAAGGCGATAAAGCGTTCTAAACTACCAAAAGGTGCACGGTGAATCATTACAGGCCGGTGCTTTTGATTGTCGCTACCGGTGTATTCTAACTCGAAACGTTCAGGCAAGTTATAATCTACTTGAATGGTGCCTAATTGCCATTTGCGGCCCAAGGCATCTTTCACCATAAAATCTAATTTTGGACCATAAAAAGCAGCTTCGCCCAATTCAACCACAGTTTTTAAGCCCTTTTCGGCAGCTGATTCAATAATGGCTTGTTCGGCTAAGGCCCAATTTTCGTCGGAACCAATGTATTTGCTTTTATTTTCAGGATCACGCAATGAAATTTGCGCGGTGTATTCTTTAAAATCGAGGGCATTAAAGACATGCAGCACCAAATCAATTACTTTGCAAAATTCTACTTTTACTTGATCAGGACGTACGAATAAATGGGCATCATCTTGGGTAAAGCCACGCACGCGGGTTAAACCGTGTAATTCGCCATGTTGTTCGTAGCGATAAACAGTGCCAAACTCGGCGTAACGCACCGGTAAATCTTTATAAGACTTCGGTGATGATTTATAAATTTCGCAGTGATGCGGGCAGTTCATTGGTTTTAAGAAAAACTCTTCACCCTCTTGTGGGGTTTTGATTGGTTGGAAAGAATCCTTACCATATTTTTCATAATGACCTGAGCAAACGTATAATTCTTTTTGTGCGATGTGCGGAGTGGCCACTGGCAAATAACCGGCTGCGGTTTGGGCTTTTTGCATGAATTGAATTAAGCGTTCGCGCAACATGGCACCTTTTGGCAACCAGAGCGGGAGGCCCATTCCAACTTTCTCGGAGAAAGTAAATAATTCAAGTTCTTTGCCCAATTTGCGGTGATCGCGTTTTTTGGCTTCTTCTAATAGGGTGAGGTATTCTTTTAAATCCTTTTCCTTTGGAAATGTGATTCCATAAACACGGGTCAACATTTTATTTTTTTCATCACCCTTCCAATACGCGCCGGCAGTGTTTAATATCTTTGCGGCCTTAATAAAACCAGTATTGGGAATGTGTGGTCCACGGCACAAATCGGTAAAATTACCTTGCGAATAAAGTGTGATATTGCCATCTTCCAAACGTTCAAGTAAATCGAGTTTATAGCCATCACCTTTATCGCCGAAATAGGAAATGGCATCTGCTTTAGAAATTTCTTTACGGATGTAAATGTTATTTTGACGTGCCAATTCCATCATTTTGGCTTCAATTTTCTCGAAATCTGCGTGTGCGAGGGTTTGACCGTTTAAGTCAACGTCGTAATAAAAGCCGTTTTCGAGTGGCGGACCAACCCAAAATTGTATACCTGGATAAATGGCTTCGAGTGCTTCGGCCATTAAATGGGCTGAGGAGTGCCACATGGTTTCTTTACCAAGGGTATCGTTCCATGTTAATAATTGTAAGGTGGCATCTTGTTCAATGCCGCGTGTGGCATCCCAAGTAGCGCCATTTACTTTAGCGGCCAATACATTTCGTGCTAAACCTTCGCTGATACTTTGAGCGATTTGAAGTGATGAAGTTCCTTTTGCATATTCACGAACAGAACCATCGGGGAGGGTAATTTTTATCATTTAGTTTTTTTATGCCTACAAACAACGCAGGCTTAATTTTCGGGAATAAAGATAGAAATAAATTGATTAGTAGGCATAAAATATTTGCTGTGGCATGGATTTTAACTTGCAGCCAACAGATTTGCTAATGGCATTCAAGAAATTCAATTTAAGGTATGCGTGATGCTCAAAATGAAGGCCTAACAAATATTAACAGCCCACTTAGATATTACGTATGAGCGGAAAAGACATTTATTTTAAAATATATATCTTCACAACCGATAATTATGGGAAATTACATTTTTTTAATCTTAGTGTTGGCCTCTTTTTTTGGATTGGCAAAACTCTTCGCAAAGGCCGGTATTGAATCGTGGAAAGCTTATGTGCCTATTTATAACTTTTATGTTTTGGCCAAATTATTGGATAAGCCATGGTGGTGGTGCCTAATTATGGTGGTGCCGGGTGTTAACATTATGATGTACGGCGTTTATGGCTTTAATGTGGCAAGGGCTTTTAACAAGCCATCAAATACAGATTTGATGTATGCATCCATTTTGCCTTATGTATTTTTTGTAAAGCTTGGTTTTGATGATACAGCAAAATACGTTGGTTTAAGTAAATTCAAAATTGAACCGATTAAATTCATTAAGAATTGGGTTGACCCGATTATATTCGCGGTAATTGCCGCCTCTATTATTCGCGGATATTTTATTGAAGCATTTACTATTCCCACCTCATCTTTAGAAAAATCTTTAATGGTTGGTGATTTTTTATTCGTGAACAAATTTGCTTACGGCCCTAAAATTCCACAAACACCCCTATCCTTCCCTTTCGCGCACCATACCTTACCGTTCACCGAATCTAAAAAATCTTATTTGGATTGGATTAAATTGCCTTATTTCCGTTTGCCGGGTTTTGGCAGTGTGAAGAATAATCAGATTGTGGTTTTTAATTACCCCGACGGTGACACAGTTTTATTAAAAATGCAGAACGCCAGTTATTATCAAGTGGTGCGTGATGTGGCACAAGAAATTAAACAAGGTGATGACGCCAAAAAATCGGATGCCTATTATCAAAGTGAAGCTTGGAAATATTTAAATAGTCCACAAAGTCCTTATGGTGATGTTGTGGCTCGCCCTGTTGACAAGCGTGACCACTATGTAAAACGATGTGTTGGCATTGCAGGCGACACCTTGCGTGTAATTAATGGTAATGTTTGGATCAACAGCAAAAAACAAGAAATGCCTGAACATGCGCAGCACCGTTTTATTGTAAAAACACAAGGGCCGATGTTTGGTGAAAATGCGTCGAACAAGGACAATGCCCATTATTTAAGCAATGTTAGCTTACTCGATGAATTGGATATATATGTATCGGAGGCAGGCAAAGTACCTAGTCCGGAAAACATCGACACCAATTATTACGACTTAAACATGCCGGTGAATGTGGCAGAAAAAGTAAAACAGATGACTGGTGTTTATTCAGTGACCAAAAAAATTGAAGAAGTTGGGCATTTCGATTACCGTGTGTTTCCGCACAACCCGGCGTATGCTTGGAACAATGATAATTTCGGTCCTTTATTATTACCGAAAGCCGGACTAACGGTTCCGATAGACACACACAATTTATGTTTGTATGAAAAATTGATGAATACTTATGATGACGGCATTCATCAAGTAACAAAAAGTGGTTCAAAAGTTTTGTACGATGGCAAGCCCATTCAAAGCTATACTTTTAAGCAAAATTATTATTTTATGATGGGCGATAACCGTCATAACAGCGCCGATAGCAGAAGTTGGGGAATGGTGCCGTATGATCACATTGTTGGTTCGCCATTTTTTGTTTGGTTTAGCATGAAGTATGAAAGCAATAATCCGGTAAGTGGTAAATCGATTATCGGCTCAGTGGTAAAAAACAGCAAGGAAGGGAAATTCAGATGGGAGCGTTTTTTGTGTTACGTGAAGGATGGTACCTTGCATTCGGTTAAAATTCCATTTTTAGCCTTAGTATTTGGTATCTGGGGATACAACAAATGGAATCGCAGAAGAAAATTAAAAACAGCAAGCGCATCTACAGTAGCCGCCAAATAATTGATTTCATTAAGCAGTATCCAAGACTTCTATGTGCTTTACTTGCACTGCTATTCTTAATTCTGATTAAGCAATACTTATTTGATGTTGTGAGAATAAACAGCAATGATATGCGCGAAACATATTCATATGGTGATGCTGTTTTGATAAAAAAAATGCGTGGTACAATTGAACGTCATGATCTTTTAGTATTTGATTGTCCGGTAAAAGACTCAGCATTAAAGGAAACACAATTTGTACAAAGGGTGATTGCCTTGCCCGGAGACAGCATAGAGATTGACGAAAAAATAGTATTTGTGAATGGGCAGTTGCTAAAAGATTTGCCTATGTACAAACAAAATTATTTTATCCATTTAAACGATGCCGCTTGCGATTCGGCTTTTGCAAAAAAATATGCAAACTATGAAGGCGGTAAAATTGAAACCGATTTAGAATATGGCTTCTCATTAACTGACAGCCAATTTGACGCCATACAAAAAGAAGAGTGTATAAAAAGCATTAAGGTAAAAGTAGAAAAGAAAGAAAATTTCGACGAAAACTGTTTCCCCTACTCTGAGCATTATCGCTGGAATAGAGACCACTACGGAAAATTTTACATCCCTAAAAAAAACGATGTATTGCAATTAGACACCATGAATCTTGATTTGTATGCCTCTATCATTGAACAAGAAAACAATACTTTAAGTGTGAGTGGCGACAGCATACTTATTAATGAGCAAAAAGTACGCAGTTATAAAGTTCAGCAGAACTATTATTTTATGATGGGCGATAACCGCGACAATGCAGTAGATTCACGTATTTGGGGTTTTCTGCCTGAAAATAAAATTAAAGGAAAAGTGGTGTATTTGTTAAGGCATGCAAAACAATGAATGCCATTTTATCGAGTGCCTATTGGCCTAATTTACAGTACTTCTATTATTTAATTAATGCAGAACAGGTTCAGATTGAACAGCACGAGCATTATCAGAAACAGAGTTTTAGAAATCGCACACAAATATTAAGTGCCAATGGCGTTTTAAATTTGGTAATACCTGTGATTCAAAAACACAAAAAAATGCCAATGCACGCCGTTGAAATTGACTACAACGAAAATTGGCAAATGAATCACTGGCGAGCCATTAACAGTGCATACAAGAACTCGCCTTTTTTTGATTTTTTTGAAGATGAGCTGTTTGTGTTTTATACACAGAAAGAAAAAATGTTGTTGGATTATAACCTAAAACAATTGGAGCTGATTTTTAAAATACTTCGAAAAAAAAGAAACTTTTCATTGACTGAAACCTTTGAAACAAGTTTTGACAACATGAGGGATAAACGCTTTGATATTCATCCTAAAATAAATTTTGACCAAGACTTACAAGCATACGCAAACCTTGTAAAACCATACTATCAAACCTTTTCGGAAAAGTTTAATTTTGTCCCCAATTTAAGTGTATTGGATTTAATTTTTAACGAGGGTAAATTTGCAAGTAGTTATTTAAATGCTGAGATGTAAAATAATTTTTAATGGCTCAACTTAGCGTTTAATTTGCAAAGATTTAGATGCCTTGTTTCCCGCTTTATCAAATACATCCAGCTGTACATCAATTAAACCTAGAGGCGACTTTTGATCAAAAGCATAAGAGAGCAAATTATTTTTGGCATCAAATTCAGCCAAATAAAATTTCTTATTCAGGTACAATTTATAAGTTGCAATACCGCTTGAGCCATCTTTTATGGTGAAAGCAATGCGCTTGGTATTATTGGGGGCCTTTTTTTTCTGCATATTTAATAAACTGATACTTGGTGCTACTGAATCAAAATCTACTTGAAACCAACCCAAGTTCTTTACAAAAAAAGAAACAGAATCAGCATGAAAACTGGGCACGTAAATATTGCCATTGTTTTTCAAAATTATTTTTTGTTTGTTAGATTGATAATTGGCAGGAATCTTAAAACGTAATTGCATTGCACTCTTTAAGTTTAAATCACTTGGCAACATTACAAGTTTACCGCTGCTTTCGAGGTTATTTTTAACAGTAAGCGGGCTCGACATAAAAAAAGTATAAGGCGGACAAAATAAACTTAAATTTCCTTTCGAAAAATAAAGGGATTTTCGGCAATCGAGAATTAAATCGTATTGTGAAATAAACGAATGATAGTTTGTTATTTTTTTGGATTTTACATAAACCTGTACTTCGTTTTGATTACCACTTTCATCGGCCACAATTAATTTCAGATGGTGGTAGTTGGTATCCTTGAAACTAATTCGTGTTTGTTTTGATGAATTCATTACAAAATCGGCCGGTGCCAATACGGGTAAGAAACATTTTTGGTAAACCAAGCCCTTTGATGCTTCGGCGTATTCGTTTACATAACGGGATTCATCGAATGAAACAGCCTGCAGCAAATGGGTATAGATTTCTTTGCCGTCTAAATAGAGTTTTGAGGAATATATGTTATTAAAATGAGAATTTCCGTCGTTTTTATCGTAACCGGAAAAAGCAAAACCAAGTATCGACTGATTAATGGTAATTGAATTTTGCTGTGCAACTAATCCTGATTTGCTTAAACTTATTTTTATACTTTTTAAAAATTTGGGATTTAAAGTATCTGACAAATCAAACAAAGCAATGGCTTGTAAATTGGGTTTAATGTGATCAGATATTTTATAAAAGTTCAAGGGATTTAAAGGAATTTCTGAAAGTTCGTCTCGAATTTCAAAGTGCAAATGAGGTCCGGTTGAAGCGCCTGTATTGCCTGATAGTGCAACAACTTCACCTTTTTTAATAAATATTTTGGCACTAGGGTAACAATCAATTTCGTAACTCTCAATTTTGTATTGTTCTTTTTTAATGAAGGTGTCAATTTTTGCACAATAGGCATTTAAATGGGCATACACACTTACCTTGCCGATTGAATGGGTAATGTAAATGGCTTTTCCGTAACCATAAGCACTCACTTTAATGCGCGACACATATCCCGATTCGATGGCATGTACAGTAAGATTTTCCTTTCCATTGGTTGATAGATCAATTCCGGCATGAAAATGATTTGCACGTATTTGGCCATAATTGGCCGTTAATACAGGCGAAACATCAAGTGGCCAAATGTATGCGGGGTTGACTTGAGAAAATAAAAAACCAAGCCTCAAACAAAAGTATAGCAGAAAATATTTAGGCATTGCTCAAATTCTTTTCCGTGACGTTATGCAAGAAGCAATAGAAAAAACAAAAGAACAAAACACCGGCAGCGGTTTGCAGCATGCTTTCGACCAAAAAATTAAAACTAATAAGAAAGGCAAAAACGAATAAAATAAATCTTTTTGAACGCAGGGCAGAAAACAATTGCATCCAGGTGAAATGGAACATGAGTAACAATCCAAATAAACCCATTCCTAATAAAGTTTGCAAATACTGATTGTGCGCATTAAGGTGGTATTGTAAGGCGCCACTTAAGCCGTTATTGGCATAAGCTTGGTACAATTGGTCGTTGGCATCCCCTACTCCCAATCCGAAAATAGGTTTTTGTAAACTTAGTTCCATTGCTTGTTGCCAAATTAGGATTCGTACGGTGGTACTTTCTTTCGACGTTTTGTCAATATCGGTCAAGCTAATATTAGTAATGGATTGGAGTCTTTGAAAAGAATCAGGGAAAATATTATATGC
>JBAXXZ010000053.1:0-9033 GCA_037127575.1 Bacteroidota bacterium
CATTGGGTGTTACCCTGATGCCGTTTATTTTTTCAATCACAATACTCACCGTGTGAATTTTGTAACGTTCAAATAATTTGGCCTCTATTTGTTGTGGCTGCCAGCCCTCAAAGCCAATATTACCAATGGCACAGGAATATTTTTGTTTCAGTGAGGTGCAAACTTTTGCTTTCGGCAATTTACTTGCCTTGTCCAACCAATAATCTTTTAAAAAACGCAAACGTGCTTCTTTACGTTTGGCGCCAATTACATTGTGAAAATCAATGGCTGTGCCAATGGCCATTTCAGAGGCAAATGAGCGGGTGCCCAAACTTTCGAATTTTTTAATGTCACTGCCATCGGGCTCAACAGCCGATAACAAAGCCCACACATTTTTAATTTTTTCTTTTTTAATGTACATCAAACCACTGCCAAATGGGGCACCCAACCATTTGTGTAAAGAGGTGGCCAAATAATCGGCACCGGTATCTTCTATCTTAAAATCAAAATGGCCAAAGGAATGGGCTGCATCAACAATTACTTCACAGCCTTTTTTATGGGCCATGTCGGCAATGGCTTTTACCGGAACAATATTGCCGCTCCAATTGATGATGTGTGTGATGTGCACAATTTTGGTTTTGTCGCCAATGGCATTTTCGTACAATTTTACAATCTCATCATCATTTTCAGTTGGTTGCGGAATGTCAATCCATACCAATTTAATTTTATCTCTTTTTTCCCTTTGTTTCCATGCATTCATCATGTTGGGATAATCATATTTACTCAACACCACTTCATCTCCTTCTTTTAAATTTAAACCAAAGATGATGGTGTTTAAACCTTCCGTCGCATTTCGATTAATGGCAATTTCCTCGGCACTTACGCCGGCCAAATCAGCGAGTTTGTTTCTTAATCCCTCACGGCCCTGATCCAAAATTCGCCACATATAATAAGATGGCGCCTCATTGCTATATTGATAAAATCGAATGTGGGCATCTTGCACCACTTTTGGCTGAGGACTAACGCCGCCATTGTTTAAATTGATGATATTCGGACTAACGGTATAGCCTTGGCGTATCCAGCCCCAAAAATCTTCATTCTCAGACGAAGCTGATAGGCTTTGGTTTTCGAGTGAGTTAATTTTTTTTTCAAGCTGACGTGCAAAATTTTTATCGATGCTCGAAAACATGTCGAAGGCACTGAGGCTTCCGGCTGTAGCCATTAAGAAATTTCTACGGTTCATGAAGATTTATTTATAATAAAGGTAAAAATCCCTTTTATAAAAGCAAATGCATGCTTTAATATTTGTATCCCAACACCAAACTTAAATGGGTGCCGTTAATGTACATCGCATTGGCAGAATAATCGCGCGAAAAACTGTATTGCGAAAAACCGTATTTGTAAAGCAACTCAATAAAAAAGCTATGTTTGGATGAAGCCAAATTATTTTTTTGCCAACCCAAGCCCGCACTCACAAAACTGTTAAGTTTAGGACCAAAGAGCGAATTTCTGAAATTTAATTCCGGACTGTCTTTTTTAACTAAAACACTGTTTTGATTGATGCTTAAATTAGATGTGAGTAAATATCTGAGATGATAACCTAAAATCATATATGAACTAAACAAACTGTTATCGGATCGTTTAAACAAAATTTTTAATTGCAAAGGCAAACCCAATTCATGAATCATTAAAGTGTATTTGTTGGTCATCAAACTTTTGTCATAAAGTTTAATTGAATTGGGTTTAAAATAATAGGAATAATAGTTTAAGCCATGCATAAAATACTCGACACCAAAGGAGAAAAATGTTTTGAATTCTCTATCGGTTTTGTATTCCCTCCTTAAACTGAAGTTAAAACCTGGCATGGCTGCATCTGATTTTGCGTGGCGTGTATTAATCATGTAAAAACCATAACCCGAACCAAAACCAATGCGTGTGGCATTTGGTGATTTGGAAGTAGGCGGTGCCGCATTGTTGCAAAACGACAACAAAACAAAGCATAAGAAGAAACCTACACTGCTCTTTTTTCTCATTTTATAAGCGCACTACATTGGTGGCGCTGGCTTGCGCGCTCGGCATAATAATGATATCGTTAATGTTTACATGGGCAGGTCGGTTTGCAATCCAGTAAGCTGTTTCTGCAATATCATCCGGACTTAAAGGCTGCATGCCCATGTACACTTTTTTTGCACGATCAACATCACCGTCAAATCGAACAATGCTAAATTCTGTTTCAACCATACCGGGATTAATGGCGCTGACTTTAATGCCGTGTGGCAATAAATCAATGCGCATGCCTTTGTTCAAAGCATCAACAGCGTGTTTGGTTGCGCAATACACATTGCCGTTAGCGTATACTTCCTTACCTGCAATCGATCCAATGTTGATGATGTGACCTTTTTTATTTTCAATCATCAAGTTCGACACTATTTTGGTTACATATAATAAACCCTTGATGTTGGTGTCAATCATTCTTTCCCAATGCGAAAGGTTTCCTTCTTGAATGCTTGATAAACCTGCCGCTAAACCTGCATTGTTAATCAACAAGTCTATTTTTTTTGAATCAGCATTTAAAGTAGCAAAAGCATTTTCAACTTGATTGAATTCACGCACGTCAAAACACAAAGTGTGAACATTTACTTTATATTGCTCTTCCAAAGATTTTTTTAAATCTCTTAACCTTTCTTCGCGGCGACCTGTAATGATTAAATCATTGCCGTTTTTTGCAAAAACCTCTGCACAACTTTTGCCTATGCCTGATGTGGCACCTGTAATTAAAACTAACATATTATTTATTTGTTTGAACCAATTTACTGTGTTTGCGGCCGTATAAAAAGTATATCACTAAACCAATTATTAACCATGCCATAAAGTATAACCAATTTTTGTATCCCAATTGTGATAGCATATAAAAACAACAAATTAATCCCAAGGATGGTATCAAGGAAAAACTATATTTAAAAGCCATTACTGAAAAAATGGCAAAACCAATGATAAAAATGATACTTGGAATTTTTTCAATCCATCCCATACTTGAATAGATAAATTGATAGCTATGCGGTGTTTTTTCAGTTAATAAAGACAAGAAATCTAATCCTAGCCAAGTCATCGAAATAATAAACAATGCAGGAATAATGTACTTAGAATTAATATAGGGTGCCGAGAATTTTGGTTGGTGGGTTTGCACCTTCATCTTTAATTTAATAACGCCTCCGCACACCAAGCAAAATGCGAACAAAGTACCGGCCGAGCAAATATCTGTAACCATATTGATGTCGACAAAAAATATGGGTACCGCCACCAGCAAACCTGTTACGATGGTAGAGAAAGAGGGCGTTTTATACTTTGGATGAATTTTTGAAAAAGCAGGAGGCAATAATCCGTCACGACTCATGCTCATCCAAATGCGCGGTTGACCAAGTTGAAACACCAACATCACGCTAGCCATGGCCACTACCGCGCTTACAGCAACAACACCTCCCAGCCATTGCAAGGATGCAAACTTGTGAAACACAAACGACAATGGATCACCTACATTTAATTCGGCGTAATTTACCATTCCGGTAATTACCAAGGCGATGGCAACATACAATATGGTACAAATAACAATTGAATACAATATTCCTCGTGGCAAATCACGCTGAGGGTTTTTGCACTCTTCTGCAGTGGTTGAAATGGCATCAAAACCGATGTAAGCAAAAAATACAGCACTAATGCCTTTGAGCAAACCACCAACGCCATTGGGTAAAAAAGGATTCCAGTTTTTGGTATCCACAAAAAAGGCACCCACAAAAATTACCAACAACACAACCACAATTTTTACAATTACCATAATATTGCTGGCATTGCGACTTTCTTTGATGCCCCTATATACCAACATGGTGATTAAAATATTGATGATAAGAGCCGGTAAATCGAAAATTAATTTGATGCCAAGAAATTCAGGTGCGTTTAAATAAGCAAAGTAACCCTCCAGTAAATTGGCGGTGACAGGACTATTTTTGATGACCACCAAATTTTGACCTTCATGCAATAATGCACTTACTTTTTCAAAATTGTGCTTGGCTGTGAAATAATCTAAACGCAACCACTCATGCACTGAATAGGGCGTGGCGTTCTCGATAAGACTAGTAAAATAATCACTCCATGAAATGGCCACTGTAACATTGCCAATTGCGTATTCCATAATCAAAGCCCAACCAATAATCCATGCAAATAATTCACCAAAGGCTACGTAACTATAAGTATATGCACTGCCACTAACAGGTATCAAAGAGGCAAATTCAGCATATGCAAAAGCGGCAAAACTACAAGCCAAGGCGGTAAAAATGAATAAGAATATCACGCCCGGACCACCATCTGCGCTAGCCTTACCGATGGTGGAAAAAATTCCTGCACCAATAATGGCTGCAATACCAAATGCCGTTAAATCTTTTACGCCAAGGTGTTTTGCCAATGCGCCATGAGTGTTCGCAAGTTCAGAGTGCTTAAGTATTTGGTCAACAGTTTTTTTTCGGAATAAACTCATTGTCTTGTGAAGGCAACTAAATATACTAAGTATATTTTAATTAGCGGTTTCGCTTTTTTTTATTTTAAAAATGGGCAGATAATACAATACTGCAATAAATACAAATGAAATAACCGGACTCCTATACCTATATATGGCCCCACTGTTAGGTGTTGCCAGGCCTACCAAAAAACAAATGGATAAACACACAAAAAGTAAAACCAATGGAAAAAAATGCTTTTTCTTGCTGCGCATAAAAAAATACAAAAGCATGAGAAAGGCTACTAAAACAGCCAGGTTTTCACATGAAGCCAATAATTGCATCAGCCCTTTGGCATTGGTGAACATAGGAAAAAACAAACTATAATAAAACGAATGCCCAAGCAGCATAAAGGCACTGCCTTGGTATGACGAAATTTGAATGTTTGATTTGCTTTCTTTGATGGTATATTTTAATTCATACACGCGCAATGTGTCGCTATTGGCTGCACAATAAAGAGTGTCTTGATTTAAATTGTGCTCCCAATACATGTAATTTACATTTTTATGTATGGTGTAAAGGTTTTTCCTTCCTTTTACCGCTGAAATTTGGGTGCTGTCGTTTTTTAATCTCACAAAAGTATCCCCATGGGCCAAAAAAATGCCACCTTTTGCAACACCAGCAAATAAACGTTGGTGTTTTAATGCGGCTTCCAACAATGAACGTTGTTTTAAATGCTCGGAAGCAAAGTTGGTAATGATTACACTAACTACCACAATGATAAAAAACAATGGACTTTTATTGATAAAACCCGAAACATATTGGATAAAGAAAAATAGAGCGAAGCTGAAAAAAACAAATAATAAGAGATAGGGTTTAAGCAAACATGCCAAGAAAATAAAAGGTAGAACTTTCAATAATTGAATGATTGACTTTTGCAAAATGAGTTCACGCGTTAAGTAAATTAAGTTGCCTAGAATGAAGACCGCAAGCCCTTCTTTCAAAAGTGCACCGGTATAAAACCACAAGGCTGGTACAAAACATAAAATTAAAATGAGCTGTAATTCTTTCTCTTGAAAGTAAATTTTGAATGTGCGATAAATGAATTGAATGCCAATGAAACTCATAAAGCAACTTATCAAAGCATGAACAGTATAGCTGTTAAATGCAATGAAATCAATTAAACTATGCACCCGAATTAATACGCGGTTATCATTGTACAAATAATCTTTTACAGTGCCATTGTCCCAGTTTAATGTGTTCTTTAAACAAAATTCAAAATCGTATGTGCCCGGCAAATCGTTTTGTAAGCCAAAAAGTAAACGCAGGTAAAAACCAAAATCTTTTAAAGCTGCACTGTGAATCACTTTAACATCGTGGTAAAATTTGCCTGCATCCAAATCATCAATACCCCCATATAATTTTTTGTAAACCAAAAAAAACACAGGAACTGCCATGCTTTTTGCTAAAAAAATTAAAGTGTAGTTTTTTGTGCTAATGTGTTCATCCTTAAAAATACCAAAGAACCCATTTTTATTAATGAGCCAAAGAATTACGAATAGATAGATTATAAATATGATAGATTCTTGAATCATTTGTATGCTTAAGTATTGCTCACCAGCACAAGAAATTTGTTTTGTGAATCAAACATAAATCGGCTAATTTTTTTGATGCCAAAAGAACTTAAATCCAAATAAAGCTCCCAAACATTTTTGTTGACCACAAAACGTAATATTTTAGCACCCTCCGATTTCATCAATCCCAATTGTTTATGCCAGTAAGCGTCTTCACTGTTACTTGGATAGGTGGCAAAGAATTTGGCTTTGTGTAAGTTAAAATCGTAAATATAAAAATCCACTTTAACACTGTCTTTAATGGCATACATCAGTTTGCTTCTGTCGATTGTTTTAAAGCCCCTGGTAGGCATATCGCACAGCCATTTATCTTCTTTGGTTTTAACCACATGCATGCGCAAACTGTGTGGATTGCTTAACTTGTAATAAATCAAAGTGTCGGCATTCAAATACTGATAATATCCAACTGAATCAAAATCAAGTTTTTTTAAAAACACGCCGTCATTTGCATCTACAAGATGTATTTTTTGAGAACTATCCATTTCTACTGTAACCACAGAGATGCTTTTACCACCTGGGCTAAGCTGCGGGGAATATTCACTTTCGGCGCTATGTGTTAAGCGTTGTTGTTTTTTGCTTTTAAGGTCATAAAAGTATATATCTGCTTGTTGGTCTTCACGTACACTCACGTAGAATATTTTTTTCTCGTCCGATGAAAACGAAGGCTGGTTGTCGTATCCTTTTCTATTTGTGATGTTAGATGAATCAAACAATTCTAGTTGCCCTTGTTTATTGCTTTTTATTTTAAATAACCAAATATCACTTTCGGGCATTTGTGAAAAGCCGAATACACAATAGGTAAATAATATTAAAAGCAGACTATGTTTTTTCACCGAATTTAAAAAAATGATGATTCATAATTTTGTATACAATCAAGAGAATAAAAACCCGTCGAGCATGCCAAATAGAATATCGGATGGATAACGCACGCCTAGATATATGCGGCTGTAACAAATTATTAATGGATAAACAAACAGAAGCAAACGCCATTTTTTGTTTAACCAATGAAGACATAAATAGAAAAATGCGGTAATACCGATGCCGTTAGCTGCATGTGATGAAAAGAAACCGTATGGTCCGCCTTTGTAGGCGTTAACTGTTATTACTTGTGATTTAATTTCTGTGTTATGACTCGGGCGGTAACGTTTTACAGCATGTTTTACTAAGTTTGAGCTTAAATCGGTGCAGGCAATTACTATGGCCGCCCCAATCACAATTTCGGCTGCCTTTTTTAATGCGTATTTTTTGTAAAACGCAAATGCCATCACAAATACAAACAAATATGTGTGCCATGATTCGCTCATTTGCCACATAAATACATCCATCAATGGGGTGTGAAAACCATTTATTTGTAAGAAAAGGCTGCGGTCTAACAACTCAAAAAATTGAATCATTTTTAAAAGTACGAATAATTAAGCAATGGCAGATTAATGGCTTAAGCTGGCTTGCAGAATGTGTGGTTGGGCTTGTGGTTCTTTTGAAATTGCGCCAAATCCACCAATTACATCCGTAAGGTTTTTTAAGCCCTTTGATTTTAAAACCGAAATGCTCACCATACTTCTATAACCTCCGGCACAGTGAACGGCATAGGGTGCATTTTTATCCAAATCATCAGCCCAAAGGTTAATATAATCCAATGGTTTATTTTCTGCCAATGCCAAATGTGCTGTTTCATATTCACCAGGACGGCGAACATCAATCGTATTGGCAACAGAATAATTTGATTTTAAAAATGCTTCAGCACTGATACTGTTCACATGATCTGTTTTTTTTCCGGATTTAAGCCAAGTTTCAAAGCCACCTTTTAAATATCCAATGCTATTATCATACCCCACACGTGATAAGCGTTTAACTGTTTCAGCAGCTCTTCCTTCGGGAGCAATGATGATAATTTTGGTTTGTAAATCTTGAATTACATTGCCAACCCAAGGCGCAAATTGCCCGTCTAACCCAATATAAATTGAATTCGGAATGTGTGCCTGTCCGAATTCTTCAGGTTTTCGCACATCCAATATGATGGTGTTTTCTTCAAGGCCTAGTTTTTCAACTGTATCTGCATCAAAAGCTTTAGATCCTTTTTCAATCACTTGATCATAATTTTGGTAGCCTGATTTATTTAAAAGTGCATTTTTCGCGAAGTACTGCGGGGCGGGTAAAATTCCAGTTGTAAGTTCCTTTACAAAATCTTCTTCAGAAATGTTTGATAAAGCGTAATTGGTTTTTTTCTGGTTACCCAAGCTATCGGAAGTTTCTTTGCTCATGTTTTTCCCACAGGCCGATCCGGCCCCATGCGCAGGATATACAATGACATCATCAGCCAATGGCATAATTTTTTCCCGCAAACTTTTGAACAGTAGTTTGGCCAAATCTTCCTGGCTTAAATCCGATTTAATGGCCAAATCAGGCCGGCCTACATCCCCAATAAACAAAGTGTCACCGGTAAAAATACAAAGGTCCTTGCCTTTTTCATCTTTTAATAAAAATGTACTTGATTCAAGCGTATGGCCTGGCGTGTGCAATACTTCAATACTTAAACCACCAATTTGAAAGATTTCATGGTCTTTTGCTATGTAACTTTTATAACTTGTTTGGGCATTCGGACCAAACACAATGCTTGCGCCTGTAGCATTCGCTAAATCAACATGACCACTCACAAAATCGGCATGAAAATGGGTTTCAAATATGTATTTTAATTGGTCATTATTCTCTTGCAACATATCAAGATAAGGTGCTGTTTCCCTTAAAGGATCGATGATGGCTGCTTCTCCATTATGCGAAATGTAATAAGCGCCCTGTGCCAAGCAGTTGGTATATAATTGCTCTATCTTCATTAGTCAAAAGTAACATAATATTAAGAAATCAAAAATCAAAAAATAGGAGGAATATCGTTAAATTTGACCATCAAGAAAACATCCAATGGATACAAAAAACAC
>JBAXXZ010000054.1:0-8983 GCA_037127575.1 Bacteroidota bacterium
GCAACATGCACCTAAACTAAAAAGGCAGTAAAGTTAAATCCTTACTGCCTTTCCATTATTGTATATTGAATTACTTTACGTCTTTTGTTGGATTACGGAAGTACACCTTGTCTTCCAAAAACTCTTGAATTGAGATTAAGGTTGGTTTTGGCATCTTTTCGTAATGCTTCGAAATTTCAATTTGCTCTCTGTTTTCAAATACCTCTTCCAAATTGTCGGTATGATTGGTAAATTCTTGCAATTTACCCGATAATTCTTCTTTTATTTCAGTACCAATTTGGTTGGCACGTTTACTCATAATCGAAACAGCTTCGTAGATGTTACCGGTAGGACTGTCAAATCTGCGGATGTCACGTGTTACGATACTTTGTTCAGCGTTGGTTTTTTTCAAATCACTCATTGTAAAACTTCTCTTTTAATCTTTTAGTATTGTTATAAATGCTTTCAGCGCGGCTAAGGTACGAACTATTTGGGTATAAATCCACAAATTTCACATAATTTTCAAGCACCCCATTCAAACGCTCGGCTTTTTTACTTGGCACCGAGTTGCTAGCCAACAAAAAATACGAATCAATCATACAAAAATACAACTCCTCATTGTAGCCCGATGCCGGATGCTCTTTCACGTAGTTTTTAACCGCCACAATCGTCGCCTTCCAATCAGCCAACTTAAAGTATTGCTTTATGATCTCATACTCCTTCTTTTCAATTTTTTGATTCAATAAATCAATCAATAAATTACAACTGTCTAATCGCTTGCTATCAGGGAAATTGTCTACAAACGACTGAAACTCCTTAATGGCATTCTTGCTGTAAGTTTGATCTAACTTGTAATTCGGCGAATTCAAAAAATAACAATAGGCACTCATGTAGGCACAGTTCTCAACATAAGGTGATGTAGGAAACTGACGGGTAAAGGATTTAAAGTGGTATTGACTTAAAATATAATCCTGCATGTAATATTCGCTCCACAC
This sequence comes from Bacteroidota bacterium, assembly GCA_037127575.1. Taxonomy (GTDB): domain Bacteria; phylum Bacteroidota; class Bacteroidia; order B-17B0; family Aurantibacillaceae; genus Aurantibacillus. The sequence continues at coordinate 975 of JBAXXZ010000054.1, forward strand.
ATACTTGTAATGCACCTTCTCATCCTTTTCAGTGCCCTTCACAATCGGCATCACCTCTTCATACAATTCGGCCGCCCTGGCAAATACCTTCTTTTCGTAGTATTCATCAGCCTTCTGCAACTTCAAATCGTAATCCGTGCTCTTTAAAAGTTTGTTATATCCATCACAGGCCGATAACAATGCAACACAAGAAACGAGTATGAGGAAATTTATTTTCAGAAGTCCAAAAATACTGCTTTTAATGTATGAACCTTTAAATTATTTCGATGTTTTACACGATTAACAATTTTTAGGGGCAATTAAATTCATACAAAATTATGTGGGCGCAGGCCGAAACCAAAAAGTACCCACTTGCCTCCACTGTTTTTGCTTCGGCACCGGGCTGTCCTTTCACACGTGCTCGCCAATAAAGCCACCTGCTTGCTTTCGTTTGCTATTTTTGGGCCCAAAAACACAGTCCGATACCCAAAAATGAGCTCAAACACGCGCTTGGTCCCTTGCGCGAAAGGCTCTTAAAAATTGCCAAATACCCATACTTTAAGTACTTCACGACTAAAACGATACTCCGCCATTTAGCTTTAGTCATTAATTAGCCCTATCTTTGCGCCCGTTAAGGTTGTTTGGTCACTAATTTATTTTTCAGGCTCAATCACAAAAGCCTTTACAAACAACAATTATTTTTTTCAATATCAATCAAACCAATCAAAATTTCACGAACATGCATTTTCAATCACTCAATATCATTGAACCCATTTTAAAGGCGGTTGCCGAAGAAGGTTACACCACCCCAACACCCATTCAAGCACAATCTATTCCCATTGTTTTACAAGGCACCGATTTATTGGGTTGCGCCCAAACTGGCACAGGTAAAACTGCCGCCTTTGCCATTCCAATTTTACAATTGTTGTATGCCTCAAAAAATTTCGATAAAAAGAGAAAAGTCCGCAGCCTTATTGTTACTCCAACCCGTGAACTCGCCATACAAATTGACGAAAGTTTTAAAGCTTACGGACGACACACCGGTTTAAAAAGCACCGTAATTTTTGGCGGCGTAAATCAAAATCCCCAAGTAAATGCCCTGCGAAATGGCGTTGATATTGTGATTGCCACGCCAGGTCGTTTGTTAGATTTATTAAACCAAAAACATTTTCACTTAAAAGACATCGAGATTTTTGTACTCGATGAAGCCGATCGTATGCTTGACATGGGTTTTATACACGATGTAAAAAAACTCCTAACATTATTGCCGACAAAAAAACAATCCTTATTTTTCTCTGCCACCATGCCGCCCGAAATTGTGAAGCTGGCCGGTAGCATTTTACACAATCCTTCAAAGGTATCAGTTACGCCGGTATCATCAACAGTTGATATTATTAAACAAGCCATTTACCATGTGGATAAAGGCAACAAAGGTTCGCTATTACTCGAAATATTAAAAGATAAACACATTAAAACGGCCCTAGTATTTACCCGCACCAAACATGGTGCCGATAAAGTGGTGAAGATGTTGATAAAAGCCAACATTAAAGCCGAAGCCATACATGGCAATAAAGCACAAAATGCACGTCAACGCGCACTCACCAATTTTAAAGCACAAACCACACGTGTATTGGTTGCCACCGATATCGCCGCCCGTGGCATTGATGTCGATGATTTAGAATACGTGATCAATTACGAAATTGCCAACATTCCCGAAACTTATGTACACCGCATTGGTCGTACAGGCCGTGCAGGCGCCAAAGGAACAGCCTTTTCGTTTTGCGATGCCGAAGAAAAAGAATATGTGCGCGACATCGAAAAATTAATCGGTAAAAAAATTCCAATTATCGAAAACCATCCTTTTCCGCTTAACGACCACAATCCGCCAAAAGCGGCTAAACAACAACAAAACCGCGCTCATCAAGGGCACGCAAAACCACGCCAACAAGGCAATCCCGGTCAGAAAAAAAATTACAGCCGACCAAGAGGTCCGAGATAGAAAGGGAGGAATTAGAAATTAAAAATGGTTTAATTTGAATGATTAAATCACTTCTTAATTTTATTAGGCGGTAGGGACTGAAGTGACACAAGGGATGCAGGAGATAAGACGGGAGGGATTAAAAATTAAGAATGGTTTAATTGAATGATTAAATCATTTTTTTATTTTAGATGGGCGTTGGAGAAGGATCGTTAATGCGCCCAAAACTTGTACAGAGTTCATCGATGTAAATAAAAAAAAACTTATTGAGATTCACCTTATTGTTATGAAATCAGAATCCATTCAAACATATAGCATTCAATTCCTCAAATCACTTGCTAAAAACAACAACCGCGATTGGTTTAATGCCAACAAAGAAAAATATTTAGCAGCCCAAGAAAACCTTGCCCAATGCGTCGATCATTTGATTCTGGAGATGAACAAACACGATGACATTGAAAATGAATCCGGTAAAAAATCCTTGTTTCGAATATATAACGATGTGCGTTTTAGCAAGGACAAAGCACCTTACAATGCCCGCTTCGCCTTTGCCTTAAGCCGCTCCACAAAATTACGAAGAGGCAGTTATTACCTCAGCATCAAACCCGGTAACAGTTTTTTGGCCTGTGGTTTTTTCGGTCCCAACCCAAGTGACTTAAAACTCATTCGTGATCAAATTGCCGCAAATCCAGATGCGCTTCAAAAAATTTTAAAATCGAAATCAATTGTCAAAAATTTCGGCGCCTTGCATGGCGATAAGGTAGCCACCGTGCCCCGCGGCTTCGACGTCAATCAAAAAGGCATTGATCTCATTCGACACAAACAATTTATTTTACGTCATACATTTAATGATGAAGAAATACTATCAAAAGATTTTTTAAAACAAGTGAATCTTCTCTTTAAAAGTCAGCGCCCCTTTTTGGATTATATGAGCGAAATACTCAGCACCAATATTAATGGCGAGTCATTGTATGAATAATTGAAAGCATCAATTAAAAAAATTTATTGAATTCCTAAATTATTTTCCTTAGAGTGCTTGGTGTCATTAGTGTCCTATAGCAATCGGACTTAGTGGTTCAATAATTGCATCACCCCCGCTTACTCTTGCTCTTTACCAAAGCCCTGCGTTGTTTTTCCTGACGGCGTTTGCCGCCCAATTGCACTTTTTTGTTTTTATCTTTCTTTTCGTGAAATGCACCACCACCACTGTAAGTAGGTTTTTTATTTTTATTGATGTTTTTGTCACGCTTCACCGGCATCTCATCTTTGGTTAACAGTTCCGAAATTTCAACATCTTCCGGTAAGTCCAAAGCCTTTACTTTTAAGTTCATCAATTGCTCAATGGCATTTTGATACGCAATATCTTTTTCAGTGATAAAACTCAAGGCAATCCCTGCCTTTCCTTCCCTTCCTGTTCGGCCAATACGATGAACATATGACTCAGCCACTGCAGGCAAATCAAAATTAACCACATGACTCACGTCTTTAAAATCCAATCCCCTTGCCACCACATCGGTTGCAATCAACAAACGAATACTTTCTTCTTGAAATTGTTTTACGGCGTTAAAGCGGTGCGGCTGTGATTTATTGGAGTGTATCACCGAAATTTCTTCCGCAAAGGCTTGTAATTCTTTTTCTATGTCGTCAGCCACCAGCTTGTTCTTCACAAACACCAATACTTTTTTAAAATCCTTTTCATTTAACAACAACCATTCCAACAAATTTACCTTGGTGTAAAAATTAGGTACCGTATAATACTGCTGAATAATTTTTGCCAATGGTGTGCCCCTGGTAATTAATTCAACGTATTGCGGCTTATTAAAATATTTTTCAATCATGGCTTCCACATCTTCATTTAATGTGGCCGAAAACAAAATGGTTTGTCGCTTAATTGGTAAGATATCTAAAATCTGCACCAATTGGGCCCTGAAGCCTAAATTGAGCATTTCATCCACCTCATCAATCACCAATTTTTTAATGCTCGAAAATTGTAAAGTTCTGCTCAGTGTTAAATCAATTAAACGTCCGGGTGTAGCCACTAAAATATCACAACCATCGTATACTTTTTGTTTTTGCGTATTGATGTTTGATGCCCCATAAACCCCAACTACACGAATGCTCATGTACTTCACCAGTTTCTGTATTTCACTTTCAACTTGCACAACCAATTCCCTTGTTGGTACTACAATCAATACACGCGGATGTCTTTCTTCCGAATAAGTTAATTGCCTTAAAATGGGCAACAAATACGCAAAGGTTTTACCGGTGCCGGTTTGGGCAATTCCCACCACGTCGTTACCCGACATAATTACAGGAAAAGATTTTTCTTGAATGGGAGTTGGATTTTCAAAACCTATATCGGCCAAGGCCTTTAATAAGGGTTTCGATAAATTTAAATCGTTGAATGTACTCATCATAGTGTTGAATGCGAAGGTACTTTAAATTAAGGCAGAAACAATTATTTAATAGAACCTCAAGAAGTATTGTTATCACTTGGGCGCCCCCGCCTGCCTTTGCAAAAGCTATAGCGGTGGCGGGCAGGCGGGCGGGCTGTTTCAGGCTTCGCTATCGCTCCGGCTTTTTTGAGGCGAGAAGAGAGGCCTCGCCTCAAAAAGAGCTAAACCTTACACATCCCTGGCGCTAAATCACGAATTTTTAAAATTTTCATTTTTCATTAAATTTTAAGTTCTTCACTATTTATAATACGCCAGAAATACTTTCATTTTAAAGAAAAGCCGGTAAATTAGTTTATTATATTTTGGTTTTAGACGCTATGTTCATAAGGTTTCTGGACAATTTAAAGTTCGACTATTTAGGGAAGTTATTAAACGAACTATCCTGTTGCGCAGTTTTTACTATTACCGTGGTGTTCCGGGGTCTTAACATAAAATCTGACACCCTGTACTTTCGTTCTTCTCTACCTGCAATAAAAAATTCATACTTGTTGTTTTTGTCCAATTCAATAATGGTTTCAAAAACCGCAAAACCTTCATAAAAACCACTCAATAAACGCATCGGCACCATATACTTCCAAATAAAATGATCCTTATGACTTTCGGTAATAATCATGTCACAAGCCAATGCATGGTAATTGTTCAAACTGTAATGGTATTTTAAACTCAATACATAAGTCCCTGGTTTTATTTGATTCGAATCTAAAGCATAAAGGCTTGTAAATTTCTGCATTTGTCCAACCGTATATGGTTCGCGGTTTTCAAAAGGAATGTACACCACATTTGTTGAATCTGTGAGCAAATGAATTTTATCGGCCAAGATTACTTTTGTTTCATCCAGCTTTCTTTTCAAAAAATCTTTTTTGCCAATGATGCCAATTTGCAATGAATCGTTATGACTAATTACTTTTACATGTGCAAAGAGGCGAGACTCATCCGGCATCAAATTATTTTCAGTTTTAATCACTAAAAAATCACCTTCACTTAGTTTTGCATTGGCGGGTTTGTTTAGTTTATAGCTGTTCAATAAATTTAACCCTTCTTTGGTTTCCGACATCGATGTGCGCGACATCATGGCACTAAATATTGGAATACCGGTTTGCGAAGCATACAACATTGAAGGAATCATTGAATTATTAAAGCCAATTCGGTCGTACATCTCAGTACCACTATGGTAAATTGGCAAGGGCACGATGGCTTGTATGTTTTTTTTACGCAGCATCAATAGGTTATCCTTCTCTTCTTGATTCAGTTGATCAACATTAAAAATATTTCTAAACTTCCAAAACACATCTTCATCCATCTTAAACATAAAATGGGCTTCAGTAAAATTGAAAACAAAAAAGAAAAATGGAATACCCATTAATAACATTCTGCCTTTTTTTATTGAGCTGTTATTGGATATGAAACCATGTAAATGAGACAGCAAAAATATTGGCAATGCATAATAAAAAAACCAAGCAAAACGACAGGTTGCCCTAAACTGATTCATGAATGCCAAATCAAGTCCCAACCACGACATCAGTTTTTGATGCAATCCAAAAGAAATAAGGAGTAAAATAAATGCAGCAAACAGAAGGGCCAAAGTAAATTTATTGAATTGAATTTTTTTGAAGGCAAAAACCAAAACAATCATAAAAAAAATCGACATTAAAATGCTAAAAAAACCGAGGTAGCTGTGACCTTCGTAGTGTAATGTTCGGTTATGAAAAATTTGTTCCATAAACCCTTTCATGGGCCCAAATACCGGGGCTAAAATGCTGTCGATGTTTTCAACCATGCCGTTTAATCCAAAGGGTTCATTGGTGCGATTTGGATGATGGTCGGTTAAAACCATGAAAATCTTAAATAGTAAAATCGGACCAATAGCTGCTAAGAGTTGAATTAAAAATGACCGAATCTCAAAGCCGGATTTCAGATGACCGGGAAGCAAAAACAAAAAAACCATCAAACTAAAAACACAAATACTGAAGCCCATGTAAGGATGAATCAAAAACAAAGCACAATGATAAATCAACATGTAAATAAGCACTTTGCTCTTACGGTCATTAAAATAACTTAGCAATAAATAAATGGAATAGGGAATCATAGCCGAATAAGCCAAACCAAAATGTCCGGCATTAATTTTTAAAAATTGCGGCGATAAGAGTCCAATGGCCAGTGCAGAAAAAAAAGCCGTGTATCGATCCACTTTGAGTTGTGTGAAAATCGAAAACAATATAAGTGGACTAATAAAATACGAAAGGTAAATCAGGCCATGTAAAATGCCAATGGTGAAGTGGTGGGTAAAAGGCAAGCACCTTAAAACAAAAGTTAGTAGCGGTTGGCAATCGGTATAAACCACGTGTTCACCATATGGATAAGCCATGCCGCCAAAATGCAAAGCGCTTTTGTCGAATTGTATATGGTAAACGTAAGTGAAATAATTTTTTACTGCATCCGATGTGATGCTTGATAAACTGGTGTTCAGATGAAAAAAAATGGAATGAAAATGAAAGAAATAAATGAGTACTGTGATAAGAAACAAACTGAGTTTAATTTTCCAAGTCTTATCAAAAAAAATGTTCAATGCGCTCATTCGAAAATAAAGTTAAGCATTGAAGGGGAAAGAAAGTGTTTTTTGAAAATTAATTTAAGATGCTTTCAAATAAAAAGCGGCCATCTTCATTAAACAATTCTTTGTCGGCTGCTCTCTCAGGATGCGGCATCATGCCAAACACGTTACGACCCGCATTACATACGCCGGCTATATTTTCCATGGCACCATTTGGATTGGCTTCGGCACTCACTTGGGCATTTTCATCACAATATCTGAACAAAATTTGTTTGTTCTCATTCAATTGTTTCAAGGTTGCTTCATCCGCATAATATTTTCCTTCACCATGCGCTATTGGAATTTTTAAAGCTTTGTTAGCAGGAACCTTGCCGGTAAGTATACTCGAAGAATGTTCTGCTTTAATAAAAACATTCTTGCAAATAAATTTACGGCTGTTGTTATGCATTAAAGCGCCCGGTAACAATCCGGCTTCGCATAGTATCTGAAATCCATTGCATACACCAAGTAAAAATCCGCCATTGTTGGCATGGGCGATTACACTTTGCATAATAGGTGAAAAACGCGCAATAGCACCGCTACGCAAGTAATCACCGTAAGAAAAACCTCCCGGCAACACAATGTGCGTGCAACCTTCTAAATCAGTGTTTTTATGCCACAATTTCACCGTGTTTTGTTTCATGATGGTTTGTAACACATACACCATATCTTCATCACAATTAGAACCGGGAAATACAACAACGCCAAATTTCATATTTTTCATATTAAAGGTCAAAAGTATTAATTCATTAGAAATATTGAATCATTTTTTTAAACAGGTTTTAAAATAAACCCCTTTTGTTGCGCGAATTGCTCTTAAATCCTAACACGCCCAATAAACCGCGTGTTAACTCTCTTGCAACCGTTCTGCCTATTTGTTTCATCAATGGGTTGCTGCTTACACTTTCAATTAACGAAGGCGCTTCCTTTTCTTTTCGTTTCTCTATAACGGGCTCTTCTTCTTCGGTTTTTAATTGTATTTTTTTGCTCAATATTTCATAAGCGC
>JBAXXZ010000055.1:0-8964 GCA_037127575.1 Bacteroidota bacterium
GCAATGTACTCAGTTTTGGTTTGGTTGGTGCTTTTTTATTTGCCGCCTGCATTTTCTTCCAAGGTTCTTTTTGTTTGGCCTTTATTTCGTGTTTTTTTAAACGTTTCGGTTTTTCCGGCGGCATTTCAGTTTTTGGGATTAACATAAAATCTGAACCCCCTTTTTGTTCTATTTTTTTTTCAATTTTTACATCCAACACCGGGGCTGATGGTTTTTTCTTATCAATTTTGCTTTGTTTTTTTATTTGGGCCATTAACCCTTTTATTTCATCATCACTTAAATCACGCCATTCGCCAAGCTTTAAATAGCCTAGTTGGATATTCATCACACGCACTCTTTGCAATTTTATTACTTGGTACTGATAAACATTACACATTTTCCGAATTTGGCGGTTTAAACCTTGTGTAATGGTAATTCGCATCACCCGCTTGGTACCTGGCTCTAAAATGGCTTTACATGGTTTTGTTTCTTCTTTGCCAATTTTAATGCCATTTGCAATATCTTCCAAAAATTTAGTTCTCACCGGATGGTTTAAAGTAACCAAATATTCTTTTTCATGCTCTCCACTTGGATTTGCAATTTGATCGATGAGCAAACTTTGATTGGTTAATAATATCAAGCCTTCTGAATCTTTGTCCAAACGACCAACCGGGTAAATTTGTTGAGGATGTCGAATAGCGTCAATAATATTACCGTCAATTTTCTCGCTTGTACAAATAATGCCTTTTGGTTTATTGTACATGATAAATGTTGGTGATACCGTATTCAAATTTAATTTGGTTTCTCCAACGGTGACCGAGTCGGAATCTTTAACGGGCGTAAAAACATTGGCAAGTTTACCATTCACCCTTACTTGTTTTTCTTCAATCAGCAACAACGCTTTGCGTCTCGATGCATAACCACTCTCAGCAATATATTTATCTAATTTCATTTTTTAAGGGAATAAATTAATCCAAATCACACGTGCCAACTTATAATTGCTAATAGAGCAGAATAAAATTACCACAGTAATTGAACAAGCGATTGTAAAATATTCTAATTGGGGTAATCCAAATTTTAAGGCAAAAAAGCAAACCAATCCTTGTGCAACAGCCAATGCATAAGAAACAAACATGGCACCTAAAAAATATCCGGGTTCTCTATCAAAGCGATAGTTGCATTGAGGGCATTTTTTATGCATTTCGGGAAATGCCAAGAATTTATCTCCTTTATCTTCAAAAACCTTTGCTTCTCCGCAATTTGGGCATTTTAGTTGTACACATAGTTTTGCAGTTTTCAGAAAATTCCTTTTTGCCATAAGCTCTTACAAAAGTAACAAAAGCAATCAGGGAAACACTGTTTTAATACAATCTTTTTTGTTTGTAAGAAAAAGATAAAACATACATTTGCCGAATGAATTTCTTGAACCGATTAAAACTATATGGCATAGGCTTTGGATTAGGCTTGATGATTGTGTATGCTATGTTTGGCACCCGCTCTTGTACAACCCCGAATGAAATAAAAATGCAGGAATTGGTTTTTCAAAAATTTGATTTATCGCCAAAGGCGCTATGCAAACTAAAGTATTTAAAGAAAAACGAATTATTACTAAAAGTTGAATTACGTCATTTTGAGGTGAATTATGATGCTAGTAAGGTGCATCAAAAACCTTGTGGTGAATACTATTTACAGGTAAAAAAAGGTTTTGAAAACGAACACCCTTATAATTTGGTAATACGTGATTGCGATACCATAAGCAGAATTGATGACATCCAAATTCTATCTAAAAACACCTGCACTTGCCAATAGAATTATATAGTCACGCGTATTTCATGCAAGAAGCTTTAAAGGAAGCGCAAAAGGCATTTGATGCCGATGAAGTGCCCGTAGGTGCTGTAATAGTAGCTGAAAACCGAATTATTGCAAGGGCTCACAATTTAACCGAACGCTTAAATGATGTTACCGCGCATGCCGAAATGCAAGCCATTACATCTGCTGCCAATGCAATAGGTGGTAAATATTTAAATGAATGCAGCATTTATGTAAGCCTCGAGCCTTGTGTGATGTGCGCGGGTGCTTTAGCTTGGAGTCAAATTGATACGGTGGTTTTTGGTGCTTCTGATTCAAAACGTGGCTTTTCATTGATTCAAAATTCGGTGATACACCCAAAAACCAAGGTCATTGGTGGTATATTGGCGAATGAAAGCGAGCAATTACTCAAATTGTTTTTTGCCAAAAAAAGGAATTAAGTGTACTTACTTAGTCAGAATTTAGGTCCATTTCTGCCATCAATCAATGAAGCCCCGCATTCAATAAGTGAGGTACCATTTATGCGTTCTTTTTACTACATTTAAGCAAGCAAATATCAAACATGAAAACATTTAAATTATTACTTACTGGCCTTGCCATTATTTTAAGCACTGTTTTAATTTCTTCCAACGCCAGCCATCTAAAACATATTTTTGGTGAAACGCCTGCAAAAACAATCGTCATTAAAAATCCCGGTGCTGATAACGCTAGTACCTTCTTTTCAAGTAATCAAGTGTATTTTTTTGAAGTCTATAAAATTGGAGATGCGAAGGCTGTAGTTGAAATGTTGAAAAAGAACAAAGATGTTGAATCATGCACTGCCAATAACGCTGTTGGTGATTATACCCCCATTAATTTGAGTCTTAAATCACTTAAAAACAAAGCCTTTTTCATTGCCTTGTTCAAAAGCGCGGGATTAAATACTATTCGCATTAATCATAATGAGATTATTAGTGTAGAGAAAATTTAAGTTGAACTTATTTTTGGGCCAAGCTTCCACCAAGCTTGGCTTTTTTTATTGTATACCCATAACATTTTTATCACCCCTGCAAGATTATTATTAATTTTAAAGCATGTATCAGGCACAAGAACTAATTCAACAAGCGCTAGTAAAGGCGCTAAAACAATTATATCAAATTAACCAAACACAAATTGCGATTCAAAAAACCAGACCGGAATTTGAGGGTGATTTTACCATTGTAACATTTCAATTTGTAAAAGCCGCTAAAAAATCACCCGATGATTTGGCGCGCGAATTGGGTGAATATTTGATTCAGCATGAAACTCAAATAAAGAGTTACAATGTAATTAAAGGTTATTTAAATTTGGTTTTAGAGCAAGATTTTTGGTTTGCATACTTTGCAAGCACGCAAAATAATCGCAATATTGGTTATCAAATCAACAGTGGAAATGCCCATCAAATTATGTTGGAATACTCCTCTCCAAACACCAACAAACCTTTGCATTTAGGCCACTTAAGGAATAATTTATTGGGCTATTCAGTTGCTGAAATTTTAAAAGCCAACGGCCATCAAGTTATTAAAACAAACATTGTTAACGATCGTGGCATTCACATTTGCAAGAGCATGTTGGCTTGGCAAAAATTTGGTGAAGGTGAAACACCCAAATCAAGCGGCATGAAAGGTGATCACTTGGTTGGTAAATATTATGTAGCCTTTGATAAAGCTTATAAAAAAGAAATTGAAGCTCTGGTTGCAGAAGGATTTACGAAAGAAGAAGCTGAAAAAAAATCGCCTCTCATGTTAGAGTGCCAGCAAATGTTGCGCGATTGGGAAAATGGTAATGAGGCCGTGGTTGGTTTGTGGAAAACCATGAACGGATGGGTGTATGAGGGCTTCGACAAAACATACAAAACTTTGGGCGTTGATTTCGATAAAATATACTACGAAAGCAACACCTATTTATTGGGTAAAGAGGTGGTTGAAGAAGGTTTATTGAAAAATGTATTTTACAAAAAAGAAAATAACAGCGTTGCCATTGACTTAAGCAATGAAGGCTTAGACGAAAAAATTGTTTTACGCAGTGATGGCACAAGCGTTTATATGACGCAGGATTTAGGAACAGCCATTGAACGTTTCAAAGAATTTCCTGATCTAAAACAATTAATTTATACTGTTGGCAATGAACAAGACTACCATTTTAAGGTACTTTTTAAAATCTTAGACAAATTAGGCTACAAGTGGGCAAAGGAATGTTACCACCTAAGTTACGGCATGGTTGAACTACCTGAAGGTAAAATGAAAAGTCGCGAAGGCACTGTTGTAGATGCCGACGAATTATTGCAGGAAATGTTTGACACAGCCAAAGCCACCACCAACGAATTGGGAAAAGTTGAAAATTTTAGTGAAGAAGAATTAAACAAACTTTACAGCATGGTAAGTTTGGGTGCTTTAAAATATTTTATTTTGAAAGTGGATCCGAAAAAGAAAATGTTGTTCGATCCGAAAGAAAGCATTGATTTTAATGGTCATACTGGTCCTTTCATTCAATACACCCATGCAAGAATTCAATCTGTTTTACGCCGCGCCAATCAAGAAATTAAAGCCGATGTATGGCCTGATGCACTGCACCCTTTAGAACTTGAGTTGATTAAAAGCATTTATGATTTTGAAGGGGTGGTGAAAGATGCCGGCACAAGCTTTAATCCAGCTTTAGTTGCGAATTACGTTTATGAATTGGCCAAATTGTTTAACCGTTTTTACCACGATTGTTCAATCTTAAAAATTGAAGATGAAACATTAAAAAATTTCAGATTAAATCTGTCAAGAAGCTGCGCTCAAGTAATTGCCAACGCCATGCATTTATTGGGCATTCAGGTTCCTGAACGCATGTAATAGAAACCAAGTTATTTCATTCTAAAACAATTATTAATTTCTCAAAGTGCCCTCCATTTGAACTAACAAGGGGTATTTAATCAGCTTTATTTCGATTTCTTTCTTAACACCAATGAACTAAGCAAGGAGGCGAAAATCCCAACCGGTAAAACCTCAGAGTAAGTAATTAAAATAACCCATAGCGGACTTTTATATAATTCTTTAATTTTTGCAATTTCATTCATTTTATCGGCAATGTCGCTTTCGTTCATTCCTTTCTGCTTCATTCTATCGAAACACGCGTCAGCATAATTTTCCATAAAATTTGGCACAAAGTTGTAATATACAATAAGCCATGTAAACACATAAATGCTTGACGCCAACAAAGTCATTAAAAGGCCCATTAACAGGGCTTTGCCAAAAGTGATGCTGCCATTCAGGGCTTCATCCCTAAAACGTTTTATCCCCAAGTAAGCCACTGAAAAGGCGGCCAACATTAAGGTGTAACCTATTAACTCTCCAAAATCAAAACTTGTATGTGAAGTGGCAAACAATATGGAAACCAAGCCCATTGCGTTAATGCATCCAACAATTAAACCGTATTTAAGTATGTACGTTTTCATAAAAACTAAATGTGCAATTAAATTACAAAATTGGCTTAAAAAAACGGTAAAAATCTTGATTTTTTTTTGGTACCTTTAAGTTGTTAAGCAAAAACATTTCTTATGATAGATATTAAGTTGTCGCTTGCAGAAGCATTGGTTAGAGTATTTTTAGGGATTTTATTTTTCTTTCAAGGATTTGACAAATTATTTGTGATAAAAATGACTGAAGTTGTTGAGTCTTTTATGCAAGATGCACGGCGCCGTCACATACCAAAATCAATGGTGGCCTTTTTAACATACCTCACAAGCCTAATTGAAGTATTTGGTGGTTTATCGCTAATTTTTGGTCTATACAGTAATTACGCCATGGTATTTTTGAGTTTGGATTTGGTCATTATTGCTTTTTCATTCTCAATAATGCATGCCATGTGGGATTTAAAACATGTATTTCCGAGATTAATTTTAATGGTTATTTTGTTAATTTTACCTTCTTATGCCCATTATTTTTGTTTAGACTATTTGTTTCATTTATAATTATTTTATGAGTTTAAAACCTTTTATGCATTCCGAAATGAGTCCTAACGATAGTTTACATTATGCCATTGGCTTAATTGCTTATTGTATGGCAGCTGCTGATGGCAAAGTTCAATTGCAAGAAAGACAAAAATTAAAAAGCATTGTGGATGCCGAGTTGCGTTGCAAAGATGATGCCTTTGAAGTGACCGATATTGTTTTTCAGATGATGGATAAAAAACACATTGATCGTGAAAGCACTTACAATTGGGCTTTGCATGAAATAAAAAACAACAGCCATTATTTGAGTCCTGTAATAAAGGCCACTTTTTTATCTGTTATCAGTAAAATGGCAACAGCCTTTCCGCCAGTTACGCCTGAAGAAAAAGTCTTGTATGAAAAATTTGCTGCAGAAATTGAACCCTTAAACGGCGACCCAATTTATTACAGTAAATAACATTATTTTATTACCCTAATTTGTTCTTGCTTCGTCACCACCATTTGTGGCTTATCCTTATAAATGCTCACTTTTGCGCAAACACAAATTTGTTTGTTCTTCAAAAATTCTAAAGGATTGTAAGCAAATTCATCGGCGCTTTTTTCAAAAATGACAACCGTAAAAACATTGTCGGGATAAGGTTTTTCGAGGTTCAAATAAATTACCTTTGATTTGCCTTTCGTAATATAAGTACCTGCTACCTTTGCACATACCGTAATTGTTTCACCAAGGTGTTTAGTGGCTTCGTTTACCGTTAGGGTTTGGGCATTTATACACGCGCCAAGTAAATAGGTAAAAATCAAGATAAGGGTGTTTTTTTTCATGGGTTTTTGGTTTTAATGGTTATGTTTTAGGTTTAATTGGTATGTAAAAAAACTCTTCCGAGTCTGGCTGATTATTTTTATAGCCTTTGCCCATCAATTCAAAATGCGGCCTTTGATCGAGCAAATAATTTGATTGGGGCAACCAATCGGTAAAAATATAATGAAAGCTAGCTTGCGCATTTTGTGGATGACCTTTGTATAGAAATTTTGCGTAAAGACCCTCCGGTATCGTCAAATAATCAAAGTCTTCTAATACCTGTAGTTTGTTTGAAACCTCTGATGCTGCCCATTTTTCGAAAGAAACAGTGGGATCAAAAACTTCAAAGTAATGAGAAGGATAAATTTCAACAGAAAACAAATCGGCATGAAGAATGTTTGGTATTTTATTTTTTTTCTGCATAAAATTTTGCCAAAGCAAGAAGGTGTTATTCAAGTGTAATGAAGTTTTGAATTTTACACCACACAAAATTTTGGTTTTAATCAACTCAATTTCTACTTGCATAAATTCATTTAAATAACAGAAAGGAATACCCAATCTTCATAAATTAAATTTAAATTTATCTTTTTATTTGTGCAAGATGGCAAACGATCCTTTACACGGCAAAACATTGGAAATGATTTTAAATTATTTGGTGGAACACATGGGTTGGGAGGAGATGGCTGAAATGGTGGACATACGTTGTTTTAAATTTGACGCAAGCATTAAATCAAGTTTGGCATTTTTAAGAAAAACACCATGGGCACGAAAAAAGGTTGAGCAATTGTACATAAAAGTTGCCCGCTAAATACCTTTTACCTGCAATTTCCCTTATCTTTGAAAGATGAACCTAAAACGTCCAAATAAAGCCCTTGAAAAGCAAATCAAACAAGAAGTTAAAGGCTTGTTTTGTCCTATTCATCAAAAAGCTGCTGAAATAAGCATGGATGACGAAAAAGAACCAGTGAAGGTAACAGCTTGTTGTGTTTTTTTTAAGAATGATGTTATGGTAATTGCTGAACGTATGCGTAAGGATTTCATTTACATTGATGAAAAAACCAGAGAAAGATTGGAAAAGGAAAGATTAAAAGCGAAGTTTAATCCTTAAGTTGTTTTAATTCTATTTTCTTGTAATAAAAAAATTTTTGGGATAAAGCCTTCTGCTAAATGCCATCACCAATCATTTATTACGGCATGCAATACATTACATCGTAGCTAATGGACTTTCCCTTTTTCTTCCAAAATCGCAAAAGCTTCATTCCAGTTAGGAATGGCCTCAGTTTCATAACCGTAAGTTTTCCCGGTAGCAATCCGATGAAAAGCTTTCATGGCTTTTAAATGTGCGCCGCTTCGCAAAAATTCAAGCATTGCATCACGACTCTCCCATCCCGTTAAGGTGCATTGATAACCCTTAATTTGTTTTACTGATTGGTGCAAAATACCTTTCGCCAATTTTGCTTGTTTAAATGTAGGAATGGCTAGGAACCAAAATTTAATCAATCCAATCAAGCCTTTTGGCTTTAAGCCCGTAATTGACACATACATGGCACAAAGATAGGTAAAAAGGACCTTTTAATTTTTCTGTTTGAATGTTTTTCAACTTTCTCGCTGAGTCAATATACCTTAAAAAAAAAGTGAGCGCTCTCGCACTCACTTTCACTCTTTTTTGGCTCCCCCTCCTGGGCTCGAACCAGGGACCCCATGATTAACAGTCATGTGCTCTAACCAGCTGAGCTAAGAAGGAATTTTCCCTTTCGGGGATGCAATGATAGGAATTGAATTCTAAAAACACAATATTTGCGGTCAATAATTTATAAAAAAAATAACATGAGTTTATTAGTCGTTGGTAGTGTGGCTTTTGACGCCATTGAAACCCCCTTTGGAAAAACAGACAAAATTGTAGGTGGCGCCGCTTCTTACATTGCTTTGGCCTCTTCTTACTTTACAAATAAGGCCAATTTAGTGGCTGGTGTGGGCGAAGATTTCCCAAATGAATTTATTCAACACCTTAACAAACATGGCGTTAACACAGAAGGTTTGCAAATTAAACAAGGCGAGAAATCATTTTTCTGGAGTGGCAAGTACCATACCGACATGAATACACGCGATACTTTGGTTACTGAACTGAATGTTTTGGCCAATTTTGACCCAATTGTTCCTGAAGCTTATCAAGACTGCGAATTTTTAATGTTGGGTAACCTTAGCCCAAAGGTGCAACAAACCGTTATAGAGCGCTTAAGCAATCGTCCAAAGCTAATTGTAATGGATACCATGAACTTTTGGATGGAGATTGCCTTAGACGACTTAAAACAAACCATTAGCATGGTGGATGTTTTAACCATTAACGACGAAGAAGCGCGTTTGCTTTCTGGCGAATATTCTTTGGTGAAAGCTGCTGCAAAAATTCAAGCAATGGGCCCTAAGT
>JBAXXZ010000056.1:0-8859 GCA_037127575.1 Bacteroidota bacterium
AAACAATACAGCACAACCGGGTGGTGGCGTTTTCTCGGGCACGGGCGTGAACGCTGGGGTATTTTCGCCCTCAGTTGCAGGTGCCGGCAATTTTGTGATTCAATACGTTTATACCGATGCCAACGCTTGTTCAAACTCAGCTACAGCAGCAGTATCAGTGGCCTCTTTGGCTGCACCAAGTTTGTCAATAGCTAAAAATTTTTATTGCAACAATTCAGGGAATGTGTTTTTAACTGTTTCGCCAAGCAATGGCACTTTTACCGGTGTTGGTGTTTCCCAAGCCGGCTTGTTTAATCCTGTTCAAGCAGGTATCGGCAGCCATGTAATTGGCTATAGCATCACTTCAGGACCTTGCACTAATTATAGTAGTATAAGCGTAACTGTAAGTGCATGTTTGGGCATGAACGAAAACAGCAGCAACAGCATCAATTTATGGCCAAACCCTAGTAGTGCAAACTTTTTTATTGAAAGCAATTCATCGGCATCTTTGCAATTATTTAATCAATTGGGCGCACTGGTTTTAACCCAAAACTTGGAAATTGGAAAAAATAAAGTTGAAACAACCCGGTTAGCCTATGGTTTATACCACGCCATCATCATCCAAAACAACTGCATTATTCAAAAAGAACTAATCATTAACAAGGACTAATAGCAGATTGCTACAAGAATTTCATGGTAAGTGTTTTAAAGTACTTATGCGAATAAAAATAAAGTAATTTAGTGATTTTGATAATTAGAAAACTCAATAGAAAAATAACAGGTAACAATATTCTGTACTCTTTTATTTCTATCAAATTACCAAAGAAAAAAAGCTTGCACAATAACGACAACAGCAGCGGGTGAATGATGTACAGCAAAAAATGACTCGAGCGATTATAAATAGTATCATGCGGATGAAAAAACTTCTTGATAATATATATCGAAATAAAGAATATCACAATGGTAACTGTCACACTGTTCACCATGTATAATAAAGCATAATTATACCTTGTGAAGGTTGGCAAATACAATAGGATGATCACCGCTATACTAGCAAGGCTGTACATCCAAGCTTTGTTCATAAAAGCATGGAGCCAATTTTTATTTAATGACACAAATGCGCCAATCAAATAAAATACAATAAAACGGTATTTGATCACATGGTGTGCTTGATCGTGGCTGGGGTCAAAATTTAAATAATAATAAACTGGTACGAGCAAAAGCGCAATAATATATAACCAATGGTGCTTATTTAACCATAAAATTAAAGGTGTTGCAATAAATAAGAAAAGTAAATTATTCAAATACCATAAGTGTTTTGCTACGGCTAATTCTGGATAAAAAAATGACAATAAATAGTTTTTAAGCGTAATGGGCGTATAGGTATTAACAAATAGACCATTATCATATTTTGCGCTTAAAAGCAATATCAAATTATTGATGATAAAAAACAATGTCACCCAAAAAAAGTAAGGGATAAAAATCGATTTAATGCGCTTTAAATACTTATCCTTAAAAAACACTTGCCAGCTTTTATGGTGCTCGTAATAATCTTTAAAAAACAAAAAACCTGAAATGGCAGCCAAAAGTGATGCCGGATGAAAATAAGACAAAAAATTGTTGTAAAAACTAGTCAACCAATCCGCAACCTTCACCTGAGTATATGAAATTAAGAAAATATGGGTGTGAATAAACACCACAATAATTAAGGCATAATTTCGAATGGCGTTAATCATTATTTTATAACTTTATGAAATCGCACATTTAAAACTATGAACTTAAATAACAATATTTCACCCAAAGCAAAACTGGGAAAGAACATTAAAATCGGACAATTTAATATTATTGAAAACAATGTTGTAATAGGCGACAATGTTGAAATTGGGAGCTTTTGCATAATCCGCTCAAATGTAAAAATAAAAAACAATGTGGTATTAAAAAATCACATCGAAATTCGAGAAAACACCAACATCAATGCTTCTACTTTTGTTGATTCATATGTTGCCATTTCAGGCAATGTAAAAGTGGGCAAAAACGTAACCCTGCGTTATGGAACCATATTAGCCCGTGGCGCCGTGGTGAGTGACAATTGTTATCTATCTCCACGCGTGATGCTAAACAATTTAAATCAGGATAAAAAACAAATTGGCGGAGCCTACATTGGCAAAAATTCATTCATCGGAACACAAAGTGTGCTGCACCATGGCGTAAAAATTGGCGCAAATGTTACCATCGGGGCAATGTCGTTTGTGAACAAGGATTGTAAAGCCAACAAAACATATGTTGGTATCCCTGCCAAAGAAATAGTGAAAAAGAAAAAGTAATTATTTATCGCTTTTTGAAAGGATAAATTCATTTTTTGACATTGTATTTCCAATTAATCGAAAAGTAAACTGCAATCATTCTTTTGATTTCCTTTAATCTACAAATGATAAAATCAATTCATGGCATCTTCTTCGGCAATTATTTCTATGGCCTTTGCGCCGTTGCTTTAAGTATTGAATCCGGCTTACAACTAAAAGTAGGCTTAAATGATGCACTCTTTTATGTTCTGATTTTTTTAAGCACTATTGTCTATTATACCAAAGCCTATTTGCGGTCAGAAGACGACAGCCATCAAAACAATATGCGAAGTTTGTGGTATTCTCAAAACAAAAAGGCAATAAAAATCACACAATACCTTTTCCTAACTGGCATTTTTTTTATCATGTGCGCTATTTTAATGACGCATAAAAAGGCTATTGTATCATTCAATTTTGCTGAAATAGCATTACTCATTTTGTTCCCATTACTTGGTTTATTGTATTATGGCCTTGAGAGCAAACAACAAAGCAAATTTCAATTTCGTCAAATTGGTTGGCTTAAACCATTTTGCATTGGTTTTTGTTGGGCCGGAGTGGTGAGCATCTACCCCATTCTATATGCAAATATGGCAAGTTCTCAACACTTTCATCCAACAGTATTTGGAATTTTACTTTTCATTAAAAACTTTATGTTCATTTCAGTTTTGAGCATCATGTTCGACATAAAAGATTATGCCAACGATTATAACAGCCACTTAAAAACTTTTGTGGTGAAATTTGGCCTTCGCAAAACCATCTTTTATGTCCTAATACCGCTCACTTCTCTTGGCTTTGCTTCATTTATCGCCTTTGCTATTTCGCAACATTTTAGCGTTGGTAAAATTGGCCTCAATCTTATCCCCTTTCTCCTCATTTTAATTGTTTCATTTTCGCTACAAAAACGCCAATCCATCTCTTTTTACCTCATCATTATTGATGGCCTTATGCTAGTAAAAGGCTTCTGCGGCAGCATGGCCATGGTGTTTTTTTAAAACAATTAGCTCCATTATTTGTTTATTTCATTGAATTAGTATATTTGCTTCTTACCTAATATGACTAAGCCAATCAAGTAAAAATGAAAAAAATCAAACTTGCCTTCCTTTTTCTCAGCATTGTTTTATGCATAACATTGAATGCCCAAAACAAACCGAAACAAAAATCAAAAGGCAAAAACTATCCTGAAAGCTTTAGCATTCAAAAAAGTGATTTTGATAAAATCATGAACGAGGCCGGCAACAGCACTTTAAAATTTCCAAGCAATATTTTTATAGATCAATCATTCGTTCAGCTCAACACCAAGAACGGTGATATGCACTTCGTGAAAGTGAAATTGAGTTATTTTCCCAAAAGCTATTTGCTTATTCAAGAAAATGGCGTTTACTCAACCGTCGTTTTTATTATGTCCGACGATAAATCGGTGTTTTACAAAGGCAAACTCAATAAAGAAATATTGAACATGAAAAAATGTTCTGAAGACGACATTGTTTCTGAATAAATCAACTCACATCATGAAATTAAAATTTTACACCTTCCTATCACTTTGTCTTTTTGTTAAATTTGGCTTGGCCCAAATTCCCATTTTAAATTCTTATCCCGCCATTACTAACAAAGTAATTTACCTCGATTTCGATGGACAAGTAGTAAGTGGAACTCTTTGGAACAACGGTGCCACTATCAATGCTTTGCCTTCGATTGCCTCAGCAGCAACCATTCGCAATGTTTGGAACCGCATGAGTGAAGATTATCGCCCTTTTGACGTGAACATTACCACCGATTCGATGCGCTTTAACAATGCCAATCCTACCTCACGCATTCGCGTTGTATTCACGCCTACATACCAATGGTTCGGTAACGGTGCCGGTGGTGTTGCTTTTGTAGGAAGCTTTACTTGGGGCGGATTTCCAGGCACACCATGTTGGATTTTTGAAAGTCAATTGGGTAATGGCGCCAAAAATATGGGTGAAGCTGCTTCGCATGAAGTTGGGCACACACTTAGTTTGAAACACCAAAGCACCTATAACAATGCATGCACCAAAACCAATGAATACAATCCCGGTATAGGTAACGGCGTTACTTCTTGGGCACCAATCATGGGTGTGGGCTATTCAAAAAACATCACCCTATTTCACAATGGCAAAAGCGCCGATGGCTGCAATTTAATCCAAGATGATTTAAGCAATTCTTTTCAAGCAGGTATTACCGGCTTACCTTACTTAAATTATTTAGCAGATGATATTGGCAATAATTTTCAAAATGCCAAAATTTTGAATTTAACCTCTACAACTGCTGTTGATTCAGGCTTAATCAACACCTCCGGTGATATTGATGCATTTCGCTTCAGCATCTGCAGCAACCGTTATGTATCCATTAACGCCAAACCATGGGCACTAGATACCACCACTTATACCGGTGCCAATATGGATGTGAAATTAAAATTATACAATTCTTTAGGAACATTAATTGCCGCCGATTCAGCGATTAGTAAACTATCTGCTTTGGCAGGATTAAACCTCAGCCCTGGCTCTTACTTTTTTACCATCGATGGAGATGCATCGGCTTATTATACCGATTACGGCGTGTTGGGAAAATACTATGTGAGCATAAAAAGCAACAATCCGCCGGCCGTTACAAATACCATTACATTAAACAGCAGCATTTGTGCGCCCCAAACACTTAGTCTTAACTTTTCTTCGAACATTGCAACCACCGCTTGGCAGTGGACAGTTAGCGGTGCAAGCAGCAGCACCTACAATGTACAAAACCCCATTTACGCATTTTCAAATCCCGGTATTTATACAATATCATTGTTGGCCAATACAAACAGTTCTACTTCTTGTGTGGTTACCAATACT
The DNA here is from genome assembly GCA_037127575.1 of Bacteroidota bacterium. Classification (GTDB taxonomy): domain Bacteria; phylum Bacteroidota; class Bacteroidia; order B-17B0; family Aurantibacillaceae; genus Aurantibacillus. The sequence goes on from JBAXXZ010000056.1 coordinate 5,174, forward strand.
TACAATATTGGCAGCCCGCCGAGTTTAACTGCAAGCGCCACCACTGCCTCCATCTGCCCTCAAAATACAGGAACAATTAACGTTTCGGGGGCAAGTACCTACACGTGGTTGCCGGGTAATTTAGCAGGCAATTATCAAATCGTGACTTTTAATTCAGTAAACACTTATACCATTAATGGCAGCAATGGCACTTGCTCGGCATCTATAACAAAGTCAATTGGCTTCAGTCCTAATTTTACTTTGAATCTTTCCAACTCAGCAGCTACAGCTATTTGTCCTGGTAAAACAGCCACTTTAAGTCCTAGCGGCGCCATCAATTACACACTTTTACCCGGTGGTTCAAATACAATTCCTTTTGTTGTGCAACCAAATGTAAACACCACTTATACCATTTTAGCCGATAACGTGGCTTGCAAAAAATTCACTGTAACCAGCATTCAAGTAAATCCTAGTTTTACCATTGGTGTTGATCGCTCAGACTCGGTGGTTTGTGCCAATCAACCTGTCACCATTTTTGCTTATGGCGGAATTAATAATTTCACCACCAATCCCGGCAATCAAATTGGTTACCAAGTGGTGGTGAGTCCCTCAGTTAATACTGTGTACACCGTAACAGGCATCGACAACAACCAATGCACTGCTGATTCTACATTTTTTATTCGTGTGAGTAATTGTAATTATTTGGGCATGAATGAAATTTCAAAAACAAATCTTGTTCAAATATATCCTAATCCAAGTAAAGGCATTTTGAACATTGTTGGTGCGCTAAATAACAGCGAATGCGAAGTGTATGATGCTACAGGAAAGAAAATAAAGTCATTTATTTTACAAGCAGCACCAACAAGCCTCAACACCGAAAACTGGAGCAAAGGCATTTATTTGTTTTTGATTAAGAATGGTGAAGCCCAATTTTCTGCACAAAGGGTGGTGATTGAATGATTTTCATTTAAAATTAATTGACAATAAGTTTTTTATTGCTGATCATTTTATTCTTAAATTTCAAAGTGAATATGTAAGTACCACTGTTCAGTATATCAATATTGACTTTCATTTTCCGATCTTCAAAATTTACCTTTCCCTCCAAAATTTTAGTTCCGATTATATTATAAACTTCATAAGTTTCTAAATCTCCAAAATACAGTTCCTTTCCTATTTCCAAGTAAACATTATTTGAACCGGGATTCGGGTACAATGTCCAATGCGTATCTATCTTGTCATGTATTTCAAGGCCCACATGATCTTCAAAAACAGTAACGGTGTCAAATTTTACTGAACCGCAAATTTCTTGTTTCACTACAAATGTAGTTGTACGGGCAACGCTCACCCATAATCCGGCAGCTGTGTCAATTGGAATCATTCCAGGAATTATATACCAATAACACTTATCGTCAAAACCAGTATTACCGGAAGGTCTTCCAATATGAACACTTTGTCCGAAAACACACGACACATCTTTTCCAGCATCAGCAGGTAAATTTAATGGTATACATGACACTTGATCGACATTTGTGTTTACAAAATAATCCGTATAAGTGGTGCTAGGATTTATTGTTGGTGTATTCGCTTTATCATTAAAATTTCCAATCGTTAAACTTTTTTCATTTCCTGTAGCCGTGTATGTACCTTCTACTTTCACCCATTTAACCGTATCTGTTATAAAATTACTGGCCGGATTATTGATGTGTGGTGTTACTAAAAATGGGGCAAATTGATTTTGAATGGTATCCATTTCAACTCCACCGAAATAGGCACCATAACTTGAACTGGCTATAGTACTTGATTCCATATGATTGATGTAAAAACTCACGCAATACACCTCGCCTGCTTTTAATTTCTTCGCGAGTACATTACTTAGATACATTCTGTCTGAACCTTTTTGGCAATAGGGCCCAAATGGACTACAATATGTTTCTATCCCCACAAAAGTTTCTCCGTGTTTTGGAAATTGAAATCCATATCCTGTATATGGTACATTGGAGAAATTAGGCTTGGTTGAAAAAGTTAAATAATATGCGCCACCTTGTGGATTTAATCCATACCATCCAATATTATTCATACTTTGGTTTGTTCCAAATTGCTCAAAACTACCATTTGTTATGTGATCATTTATCTGTTGCTGAGCGAATGAAGAACATGCAAAAAAAATTATAGAAAAGAGTATAATTGTTTTTTGTAAATTCATTGTAAATTAAAATTAAGAAATATAATCTTCTTTAAAAAATTAATGAATTTAAAAGTCATATTTATTCTTTTAAGTATATCACTTAAATTAGGTGCCCAGTCCTTTTCCGAAGATTTTTCAAATACTCAAACCGGCAATGTTGCAAATGCTTGGATAGAAAAAAACCTTGACGGATTAACCGTAGCGGGTCAAATTTCAAACTATGGCATTGGAACTAAAGCCTGGACTTGCGTGGATCTTTCATCAAAGTATCCCGAACACGGACATGTAATGTGCAGTACCTCTTGGTATATACCTTCAGGTACATCAAACGATTGGTTAATATCGCCGCCCTTTGCCGTGTCAGCCAATTCAATGCTTTCATGGGAGGCAATGTGTGGAGACAAATACAATGCCGACGGTTATGAAGTAAGAATCTCGCTGGGTGGTGTCCAACCCGCTGATTTCACAATAACAGTAGCAAACATCAATTTAGAAGCAGGCGATTGGAAAACGCACTACGCAAGTTTAAACAATTTCACGAATCAAATAATCAGAATAGCATTCGTGAACAAATCAACTAATAAATATTTATTATTTCTTGACAATGTTGATGTGAGAGTCCCAATTACGAATGATGGCGGTGTTTTAAATTTAAACAGTCACTCGAAATTCTTTAATGGTGTTTTTCAGAGTTTTTTCAAACCTTTTTGTGGAACCATCAAAAACTACGGTTTCAATCCACTTTCTTCTGCTCAAATTGGATTTCAAGTTAAGCACGACACGATTGTTTATGAAACTTTCCAATTCTCTCCACCAATCAATTACCAAGAAACACGACCCTTTTGTTTCAGTTATTTCCCTACCACATGCACCGATACCACCAACAACAAACTAAAAGCATGGACATCCATGGTAAACAATGTTTCTGAATCGAACCACAACAACGACACAGCAAAAAAAGACCTCTACCTCCCGGAATACAATACCTATAGTATTCCTAAAGCTGACCTTTTAGAAATGTTTGGATCTTCCAATAGCGAAGCCTGCGCCTCAGTTTTCCCTAGTTTTGATTCATTATTAATTCAAAAAGGGGCGAATTACAGATCCAATTTTAATGTCATAAAATATCAAATCGAGTCCCCGCCTGAATTAATTGATCCTTCTTCCAATAAATTTGCCTTGGCTAGAAAAAATTATTACCAGGTTAATTATGTGCCAAATGCCATCATCAATGGCACATACAGTGTTTTAAACTTCGACAAAACCACCTTAAATTTTTTAACTGGAGGTTACTCTTACTTTGATTTAAGGTTTGTGTTTTCCTACCCATATTTGGAAAACGGTGTCCTAACATCCACATTAAATTTAACTTCATTATACAACTTAAGAAATGAATCGCCCATCCGCGTTTTTATTGTTTTAAATCAGAAACACTATAAGTTTAAAAATTGCACTTCGAGTCAAAAAGACTTTTATCAAGTGTTAAGAACAATGATTCCTAATGAGCACGGCCAAGTTGTTT
>JBAXXZ010000057.1:0-8848 GCA_037127575.1 Bacteroidota bacterium
AATTAAACTTTGGATTAATATGGGAGCCACCAATTCAACCATCGACTTGCCTTGCGATAGCAGCAAAGTAACGTTTAGTGGAAGCGTTAAACCCATTTTTACAACTTGGTGTGTGGGTTGTCACAACAGCACCAACCCAGGTAAAGGGATTGATTTAACGAATTATGAAAGCGTTATTGCTTCTGTAAACTCAGGTCAATTATTGGGAAGCATTAAGCATGATAAGCCATTTATTGCCATGCCTCAAAATACCGATAAGTTATCGGATTGTGATATTGCAAAAATTGCAAAGTGGATTAGAGAAGGCGCAGTAAATAATTAATTATTTAATCTCTACATCGTCAATTATTTCGCTGCCCAAATAGTTTTCTAAAATTTGGCGGTATTTCTTTGTGGCGGTGAAACCAAATCCCGATTCAAAAAACTCATTTATTAAAACGGCATAACGACTGTTTTTTGGCATGATAAAGCCAAACATTTCATTTTGTGCATTAAATACTTTTTGAATTTTTAAATATTTATTCGAATTGGTTTTTAGGTAAGTCCAATACGCCACAATATCAACAAAACCAAAATTCTTTTTATCATTTACAATTTTATTCAACACGCTAATTTGTGTTTCGGTGGTATTAATTTTTAAGCCGGGCATGAAACCAATTTTAATTTCGTTCATGTATTTTTCATGGCTTGAATTTTTAACGGCAAAGGCTTCCATATCTTTAAACACGTAGTTAATTTCAGCGGCCGATTTTATTTTAATTGATGGCACATTGCCGTCGCAAATTAAAACTGAAACATTTTTCATATAAGGCGGAGAAAACAAAACATCTGTTTCTCGGTCGACACTATTGCTCACCGAGCCCATGCCAATTACGCCGGGTTTTGCGCTTTTCACATCATTGTAAAAACTATTAAAGTCAGTGTATTGTCGTTTTACCAAAATTATGTTGAGGTCTTTTTTCTTCTGCATCCAAGCAATAAATTCATCCATAATTTCAAGCTCTATGCCTTTTATGCTGCCCATTTCGGTATAAGCATAAGGGTAATTTTCATAATAATATACGCGCATAGTGTCGGCTTTTTGAGCGCGAATGCTAAAAGATAAGAGCATTAAAAAGAGGGCAATGAAAGTGTTTTTTTTCATAGGGATTATATTTTGTTTAAAGTTGGCGAATAATGGAGAAGAAATGTAAGGAACTAAATCAAACTTTCCTTGTGTGTTTGTTAATAAGATGATAGGTGGATAAAAAACACAAAAGTAAGGAGCTGTATTTAAAGGCTTTTGAATTGAATGCTTTATATTAGCGGCATATGATAAAAAAACTGACATTTCTTTTCATCTTGCTAAGCGGCATCATGGGTGCCCAAAACATTAAAAATGTTGACGCAACGGCTTTTAAAAAATTAATTGACGATAAAAAAGGCGAATTGATTGATTTAAGGACAAAGCCTGAAATTGAAAGCAAAGGCAAAATTAAAGGAGCAACTGAAATCGATTTTCTAGCCAAAGACATTGATGCGCAAATTGCAAAGCTTGATAAAAATAAAACGTATTTGATTTATTGTGCCGGCGGTGGCCGCAGTGGTGATTGTGCGCTCATGATGCAAAAAATGGGATTTAAGGAAGTGTATAATCTTGAAAAAGGCTACGGCGACTGGAAAAATAAAGGCTTTGAAATTGAAAAAAAATAATTGGTCGCACCATGAGTTATTAAAGTTAGCAGTAAAAGCAGCTTTACTAGCCGGAGAACAAATTCTCGATATTTACAACACTGATTTTGCTGTTGAAACAAAATCCGACGATACCCCTGTTACCATTGCTGATAAAACCTCGGGGCAATGTATTTCCAAAATTTTGGAGGAAGCCCAAATCCCGATTATCAGCGAAGAAGAAGATATTTGTGATTACGCCATTCGCCAAAATTGGTCACAGGTGTGGATTGTTGACCCTTTGGACGGCACCAAAGAATATATAAAACGCAATGGTGAATTTGCCGTTAACATTGCTTTGGTCGAAAACGGAAAGCCGGTGATTGGTGTAATTTATGCACCTGTTATACACGACATTTATTTTGCCAGCACTGAATTGGGTAGTTTTAAAATTACCCAACACGATTTGATTTATGAGTTGACGAAAAAAAATATCAGCGATAATTTATTTGAGTTTGGAAAAAAATTACCGCTTCAAAAAACGCCAAATACCTATACCTTGGTTGCAAGTCGTTCGCATTTAAGCCAAGATGTAAATGCGCGGATTGCCCAACTAAAAAAAATTTACGGTGAAGTGGATATTATCAGCGTAGGCAGCAGCATTAAGCAATGTTGGGTGGCTGAAGGCAAAGCTCACGAATACCCGCGCTACGGTTTAACGATGGAATGGGATACTGCTGCCGGGCAATGTATTTTGGAAATGGCGGGCAGTGAACTTGTTGATTTAACAACCAATTTGCCCATGCAATACAATAAGGCCAATATGAGAAATAATTTTTTTGTAGCCCGACAAAAATTTGCGCTTTAAAAAAGTTAGCGAAAAATTAATTTCGAAATGATGTAAGGTTTTTCAATCACCAATTGCTTAAAATCCTTTTTCCTTTTAATGATAATTTGGTTGGTGGTGTATTTGGTAATTGGGTAGTCATACTCAACGGCTTCTCTTCCTTTGTTTTCTAGCGACAACAATACTTTTAAACCAATATCACTTAAGAAAAAAGTACTGTCTTGTTTAAACTGCCAATAATCTTTTTCACGAATTTTTAATCCCGAAAATTTTTTATTTGGAAAAATTGTCATGGATGAAGTTAAGTACCGCACAAAAAATTGTTCTTGTTTTTTAATGATTACATATTTTTCAGTGATGGTATATGGTTGTGCTTTGCCTGTGATGGTTTGTCCCGATGCGCTGACCAAGCTTTGGGTACCTTCTTCAAGATGACATTGGTAATAAATTACGGAATCGCCTTGTTGCAAATTATTCAATAAACTTTTGGAGTTAATTTGTTCAAAGTTGTTTTGGGAAAAACAATTATAAGCGCAAATAAAAAACAGGATTAGAACTGAAATAAAAATACGTATGCCTTTTGCAGAAATAAACATTAATAATTGATCATTTGTTCTTCAATGTTTTCTGGCATTACTCTTTCTTGGTATTGTTGATTGCGCAGTTGTGGTTCAAATCCGGCCTCGCGAATGGATTCTTGAATTTGTTTGTAGGTAAATCGATGTGGGGCGCCGGCAGCACTTACCACATTTTCTTCTAGCATAATACTACCAAAATCGTTAGCGCCGGCATGTAAACATATTTGCGCGGTGGCTTTTCCAACAGTTAACCAACTGGCTTGAATATTTTGAATATTGGGCAACATAATACGGCTCAAGGCAATCATGCGGAGGTATTCGTCGGAACTGACATTGTTTTTAATGCCCTTAATGCGTTTCAATAATGTTCCATCGTCTTGAAAGGGCCAAGGAATAAAGGCCAAGAAGCCATTTGCATCTTTCGGTTTTTGCGCCTGTACTTCGCGTATCCAAACCAAATGCTCAAAGCGTTCGTAAATGGTTTCCACGTGGCCAAACATCATGGTGGCACTGGTGGTTAAATTTAGTTGATGCGCAGCCTTCATCACTTCAAGCCATTCGCGACCGGTGCATTTTCCTTTACTGATTAAACGGCGAACGCGGTCGTTTAAAATTTCGGCGCCGGCGCCGGGTAAACTGTCCAAGCCGGCATCCATCAGTGATTTTAATACATGCGCGTGCGTGCTTTTTTCAAGTTTGGTAATGTGTGCAATTTCCGGTGGCCCAAGTGCATGAAGTTTGAGTTGTGGATATAAGTGTTTTAATTCTTTAAATAAGTCAACATAAAAGGATAGTCCCAAATCAGGATGGTGCCCGCCTTGAAGCAACACTTGGTCGCCGCCATATTTAAATGTTTCTTCAATTTTTATTTTATAAGTAGCAATGTCGGTAACATAACTTTCGGCATGCCCCGGGATGCGGTAAAAATTGCAAAACTTACAATTTGCTATGCATACATTGGTGGTGTTTAAGTTTCTGTCTATTTGCCAAGTAACTTTATTAGAATTATTTTTTGCAATTTTCCTTAATTCGTTTGCAACAAATACCAGTTCAGCAGTTGACGCATTGTGATAAAGAAAAACGCCTTCTTCAATACTAAGGAATTCGAAATTAAGCGCACGTTTTAATAAACTATCAATCTTCATAAAAATTTTCTACAACAAATTTACCATTTGTGTTTGAATTGTATCTAAATAAAAAGCCCGTCAGTATTTGACGGGCTTCCTTTTTTATAAGAACAAGGTTAATTTTTAATTAATCGCATGCTTTGTGTTTGTGCACTATCAGCAGCTTTTAATTTTAGAATATAGATTCCATTTGGTAAATTGTTTGTGTTCAACACATCAATCGTTTGAACGTTTTGTGACAAAACTTTCTCACCCAACAAATTGAATAATTCAATTGAACCATTGAGGCCTTTTAAATTAATTTGTGTGTTGAAAGGATTAGGGAATACTGATACTTCACGTCCGTTAATATTTTCTAATCCCGTGCAGCTGCTTACCGATAAATTCACATTTTGGGAGGAAGTACAACCATTAGCGCCTGTTCCTATTAAAGTGTAAGCTACATTGGTTGGTGTTGAGCCTGCCAAGTAAGATATGGATGAAACACTGCTTGTGGCGGCCCCTGACCACGCGTATGAACTAGCACCGCTAGCGCTAATAGAAATACTTTGATTGATACAAACCACCGGAATGGCAGGTGTAATCACCACCACCGGATTAGGATTAACCGCAAAACTGTAAACTTTAGAGGCGATACAACCTTGTGCGCCTGTTCCGGTTAAAGTAAATTGACTATTTATAATAGCTGTTGCGCTAGGAGCGATAATATTGATAGGGTTAGATGAAGAAATAAAATTAGGACCCAAAATGTAATTGTAAGAATTGGCACCGCTTGCAGTAACATTGATAGTGGCGTTAGAACAAATGGTAGTTGAAGGATTCATTACAATAGACAAGGTTGGCAGTGGATTTACTGTAATGGCGATTGTGTTAAAGCCGACACAAGTACTGCCATTTGCGGCAGCCAGGGTGTATGTGCTGCTGGTGCTTGGTGTAATGGTAATAGAAGAGCTTGTGCTTCCAGTGCTCCAAGAATAAATATTTGCTGCACTAAGTGCATTTAAAGTTAAAGATCCGCCTAAACAAACAGCGTTTGTATTGGCACTGATAATGACAGATAATTGTGAGCCGATTGTGATTGTAGACGTTTGGGTGGCAGGACAGTTACTATTGCTTCCGATACCTGTTACCGTGTAAACTGTTGTGGCAGTTGGCGAAATAGCGATGACATTAATTGTAGAGCTTGTTCCGCCATTAAAGGCATAAGAAGTAGCACCTGTTGCCACTAAATTTAATGATGAACCCGAACAAACAGTGTAGCTTGGCACTTGAAGATTTGGTGTGGCGGTAACGGTTACGGCAATGGTAGCCGTACCAACACAACCGCTAGCACTAGTTCCGTAAACTGAATAAGTACCTGTGGCATTTGGTGTAATAACATTTACAGTACCGGTGGCGCCATTGTTCCAAGAATATGAATTTGCGCTAACGGTACCCGGATTTGAAACGGTTAAGCTAAGGCTTGTGCCACCACAAATACCGGCTGTGTTTGATGAAGCCACGCTAAGACTTGGTTGTAAACAAGGTAAAGTATAACGAACGGCATCTAAACCAATGTAACTGCTGTTTGATCCGCCAGGACCGCCGCTTGTAACAAAATATCTAAAACCGATACGGCCCGATACAGTTCCCGTAATGCCGCTAACAACTGCGGTGTAAATGGTCCAATTTTGCGGATAAGTACCAACATTTGATGCAGTAGGTACTGCTGAAGATGCTGAAGTTGATAAATTAGGGTTAACGCTAAAGGCCAATAAAGAATAAGAACTTACGGTTGTAGCACCAATGCCAATGGTGTTGGCGCCGGCAGCACTTAGTCTTACTTCCAATCTATCGGGATAAACTGTGGTTGCAGAAACGGTGCGTGTTGCAAATTGAATGGTAGCGCCATTCACCAAGGTAACAGTTGGAGAAATCAGCCAATTGCTAATATCGCCGGTACCTGAGGTGCTATTATAATTTGCCGCAAAGTAATCAGTTGCGTTAGTGCCGTTAAAAGCGCTAAACACATTGTTATTACCTTGAAACCAAGATAAATTTCCAGTAGGCGAGGAGTTATTTTGAACTGTCCATCCCGTTGCAGCGTTTAATAAAAATGGGGCATTAAAATCTTCAGATAAAGTCACTTGCGCATTTAAGCCAAGTCCCATGCCTAATGCCAATAATAAGAGTGTAAATTTTTGTTTCATAAAGTCCTTTTTTAACAATTTTGCCCATTTCAAAAGGCAATTTTTTTAATTCAATTTATGCGGTGACGTTAATTTTTTGCTACTAAAATAAGATTAATATTTAAGCTAATAAAATATCCAAATTAATTTGCTGTACGAATGCTGCTTTTTAAGCTTTTTGGCAGGCTGTCAAAAACCAATAAATAGGATGATTTTATCCATTCAAAGGCGAGTTTTTTTGACAGGTTGTATTCGCAGAGGATGGTGTTCCAATGCCTTTTATTCATGTGGTATCCGGGGATAACACAAGCATGTTTTTCCCGTAATTTTATGGCTTCATCAGGATCGCATTTAATATTAAATTGAACCGGATTGGCATCTAAAGCCAGAAGTAAAAAAATTTTGCCACCCACCTTAAAAACCAAAGTTTGATCGCCAAAAGGAAAAGATTCTTCTACCCCTTGAAATTCGAGGCAAAAGGCTCTGATTTCTTCTACATTCATAACATAACAATTTCTTAATATCAGGCCCAAATATGCCAAAAACATGGCCACTTATAAAATCAAGCCCTATAATCGCCCCAAAAGAGCAAATATTTGCGGTAGAAAAAGCGTTATATAAAGAAAATAGATGATTTGGCATTTTTACTTCAAAACTATTTTCTTTAAGTTTGGCACTCTGAAATTTAAAACTATTACAAAAAAATAAAAAACATGAGCAACAAAAAGACATCGGGAGGTTTCCCATTAGTGGTTTCGGCATTAGCCATCGTAATTTGCATTGGCATTGGTGTATTTATTTACAAGGGAGTATTAGGCGCCGCAGCAAACTTTGAAGGCGGAGATCCGGATAAGGGGCATCCACACAATATATTAGGCACCATGTACAAAGGTGGATTTATTGTGCCTATTTTGATGGGCTTTTTCTTAACTGTAATTACTTTCGCCATTGAGCGTTTTGTTACCATTCAAAGAGCAGCAGGCAGCGGTAACACCGATAAATTTATTGCCAACATTAAAGATTTAATTTCACAACATGATTTTGAAGGCGCCATGGCTGCTTGCGACAAGCAAAAAGGTTCATTGGCCAATGTTGTGCATGAAGGTATTGCAAAATATAAGTTTGTGATGAATGATGCTTCAATGGATAAAGAAGCCAAAGTTCACGCCATTCAAAAAGCATTAGAAGAAGCAACAGCATTAGAATTACCAATGTTATCAAAAAACATGGTGGTAATTTCAACCATGGCATCTATTGGTACCTTAGCCGGACTAATTGGAACTGTAGTAGGGATGATTCGCGCCTTTGCGGCATTAGCAAATGCAGGTGCGCCCGACACTTCAGCCTTAGCAACAGGTATTTCTGAAGCCTTGGTAAATACTTTGGTGGGGATTTTAACTTCAGCTTTTGCGATTATTTTTTACAACGTATTCAGTAACCGTGTTGATCAAATTACTTATGCGATGGACGAAGCAGGCTTCTCTATCATTCAGGAGTTTCAATCAAGCGGAAAATAATTTTTTAATAACCTATTAATAGTATAAGCGATGTCAAAAAAACCATCCAAAGGCGGGACTCCAGCATTAGACATGACTCCAATGGTAGACCTTGCTTTCCTTTTGGTTACATTTTTTATGTTAACGGCAAGCTTTAGAATGGCTGAACCCGTTACTGTTGATCCGCCTTCATCGATAGGCAACATCACCTTGCCTGATAACCACATCATGGTAAGTATTGATGAAAAAGGGCGCGGTTTTTTTGGAATCAGCAATGCTGCAGCTAAAATGGCGGCCTTGCGCGAAATGAGCAAAAAACACACTGTGTCTTTTACCGAAGAACAAGTTAAAAAGTTTAGCGGATTGCCAAGTTTTGGCGTAAACATAAAAGATTTGCCACGTTACATTGATGCCACTGAGAATGAAAGATCTACTTTTCAACCTCAAAAAGGTGTGCCTTTAGATTCAACCGATAACCAATTAAAAGATTGGATTAGTTTTGGTGGTGCAGAGGCCGTAAAAATTTATAACGAAGCGAAAGCAAAGGCCCAAGAAGCCAATCAAGAATTAAAAGCTGAAAAACCGCGTTATGCAATTAAATGTGACGGCAAAACAAAGTACATTGTTGTGAAAGACATTGTGAAGGTGTTTACCGATTTAAAAATTTATCAGTTTAATTTAATTACCAGCTTGGAAGCAGATCCAAACGAAAAAAAATAATCACCTAAATTGAAGCAATTCAATTTGAATTAAATTATTAAAAAATGGCAGAAATAGCAGAAGGCGGCGGCGGTGGTAATCACAAAGGTAAAAAACGCGCCAAGAAACAATCGACAAGAATCGACATGACACCCATGGTGGATTTGGCGTTTTTGTTGCTTACTTTCTTTGTGTTAACCTCCACCTTTAGCAAGCCTAAATCAATGGAATTAACCTTACCGGTTACTCCTGAAAATATCGATAAAAAGCAGACCATTAAAAA
>JBAXXZ010000058.1:0-8805 GCA_037127575.1 Bacteroidota bacterium
CTTTAAAACAAGGCGCGCAGGCAAATTATCGGGCGGCATGAAACAAAAATTGGCCTTGTGTTGTGCATTGATTCACCGTCCCACTGTCTTATTTTTAGATGAACCCACAACTGGCGTTGACACCGTATCGCGAAAAGAATTTTGGGAGATGCTACAACGATTAAAACTGGAAGGTATTACAGTACTGGTATCAACACCCTACATGGATGAGGCCACTTTGTGTGAGCGCATTGCTTTGATGCAAAACGGCAGAATATTGTCGATTAACACACCCGAAAACATTGTAGATGAATTTCCCAAAAAATTATTTGCTATTAAAGCTGGCAACATGAGTGCTTTATTGCATAATTTACGACAATTGGAATTAATAGAAAGCTGTTTTGCTTTTGGTGAATATCACCACATTACTTTTAAGGATGATAAACAAACGCATAATGAAACCCTGCTGTTGCAAGCTTTACAAATTGGCGGGCAATACCAAGATTTGGAATTAAAAAATATTAGAGCCGGAATTGAAGATTGTTTTATTAAACTCATGAATTGATGCAAAATGAAGTAGTGATAAAAACCGATAAACTCACCAAACGTTTTGGTGAGTTTGTGGCCACCAATGAAATGAGCATTGAAGTTTACAAAGGTGAGATTTTTGGCTTTTTGGGCGCCAACGGTGCCGGCAAAACCACTGCCATGCGGATGCTTTGCGGTTTATCGCTACCTAGTTCGGGAAGCGCTACCATTGCAGGATTTGACGTGTACACGCAAACCGAAGAAATTAAAAAGAACATTGGTTACATGAGCCAAAAATTTTCTTTGTATGAAGATTTAAACGTATTAGAAAACATCCGATTTTTTGGTGGCATTTATGGTTTAAACAATCAGCAGTTAAAACAAAAATCGGAAGCATTGATTGAAGGATTGGGATTAAACAACGAAAGCAAAAAACTGGTGGGTGCGCTGCCTTTGGGCTGGAAACAAAAACTCGCTTTTTCGGTGGCCATTTTGCACGAACCCAAAATTGTGTTTTTAGATGAACCCACCGGTGGTGTGGATCCTGTTACCAGACGGCAGTTTTGGGACATGATATACGATGCCTCCAACAAAGGCATTACAGTTTTTGTGACCACCCATTACATGGATGAAGCAGAATATTGTAACCGCATTTCGATGATGGTTGACGGATATGTAAGGGCCTTGGATACACCGACAGAATTAAAAAAAAAATACGGCGCTAAATCGATGGATGATGTTTTTTTTGAATTGGCAAGAGGGGCAAAACGTAAAGCAGATTAAGATGAAACAGTTTATCACATTTGTTCGCAAAGAATTTTACCATGTGTTTCGTGACCCGAAAACATTGTTGTTGTTGTTTGGCATGCCCATTGCGCAAATTGTGTTGTTTGGCTTTGCATTAACCAATGAAATAAAAAATACACACATCGTTGTTTGTGATTACGCCAACGACAATGCTTCCCACCGTTTGATCAACAAAATTGAAGCCTCCAAGAATTTTGAAGTGGCGAAAATAATCATGGACCACCGTGAAATTGAGTCCGCTTTTAAATCAGGTAAAATAAAAATGACCATCGTGATTCCACCGAATTTTGAATCAGATTTAAAACACTTCAACAAAACACAAATAGAAATTATTGCCGATGCTTCTGATCCAAACACCGCCAACAGTTTGAACAATTACGCGAGTAATATCATCATGGATTATCAAAATGAAGTGATGCCCGAAAGTAAAGGGTTTATGCAAATCAATACACAGATTCGCATGTTTTATAATCCCGAATTAAAAGGCGCTTACAACTTTGTACCGGGCGTAATGGCATTGGTACTTTTATTGGTATGTGTATTAATGACTAGTGTATCGATAGTGCGGGAAAAAGAATTGGGCACCATGGAAATTTTATTGGTTTCGCCCTTTAATCCCATTTTGGTGATTGTTTCGAAGGCTGTGCCCTACTTCTTTTTGTCATTGGTAAATTTAAGTGTCATTTTATTGCTAAGCACTACACTCATGCACATGCCCATTAACGGCAGCATTGTATTATTGTATTTTGCAAGTGCTATTTTAATTCTAACGGCATTGGCCCTTGGTTTATTGATTTCGAACGTCACCAATTCGCAACAAGCCGCCATGTTGATTTCATTGATGGGTATGTTGATGCCCACCTTACTTTTTACAGGATTTATGTTTCCAATAGAAAATATGCCATTGCCATTACAATTCATTACCAACATTGTACCCTCGAAATGGTATTATATTATTGTAAAATCGGTGATGATAAAAGGACTAGGTATTGCCAGTGTTTGGAAAGAAATGTTGATACTTAGTGGTATGGCCTTATTTTTATTGGTGGTAAGCGTAAAGAAATTTAAAATAAGATTAGAATGAGGACGTTAATTTTTCTATTAAGTAAGGAATTCAGACAAATATTTCGCAACACCTCCATTTTGCGCATGATAGTGGCCATGCCCATTATTCAATTAATCGTAATGCCATTGGCAGCTGATTTTGAAATAAAAAACATCAACATCTCTATTGTTGACCACGACCATTCGAGCTACTCGAAGAAATTGGCTGATCAAATTATTGCCTCGGGGTATTTTAAGTTGAATGATTATAGTGCCACATTTTCGCAATCATTTGAAGAATTTGAAACCGATCGTTCGGATTTAATTTTAGAAATACCAAAAAATTTCGAAAAAGATTTGGTACGCGAAAACAAGAACCGCTTATTTTTAGCAGTAAATGCCATTAACGGCACTAAGGCTTCGGTGGGCAGTACCTATTTGGCCCGAATTATCACCAACTTTAATGCAAACATTCAACAAGAATGGCGCGAAACAACAAGGCTTAGCAGTTCGCCAAACATAGAAATCAGCACCTTAAATTGGTTTAACCGGCTTTTAAATTATCCCTATTTTATGGTACCCGGCATTTTGGTCTCGTTGGTAACCATGATAGGTGTTTACATGTGTGCTTTAAACATTGTGAAAGAAAAAGAAGTTGGCACCATTGAACAAATTAATGTTACTCCCATTAAAAAACATTTGTTCATTTTGGGTAAACTAATTCCTTTTTGGGTGATTGGTTTGTTTGTTTTTACCATCGGTTTGTTTGGCGTGGGCAGATTGATGTATGGCATTGTGCCGCTTGGTAGCATTGCCCTTTTGTACGCTTATTTGGGATTGTTTTTGGTGGCCGTGTTGGGCATTGGTTTATTAATTTCAACTTATTCGAGCACACAACAACAAGCCATGAGTTTGGCCTTTTTTTGCATGATGTTGTTTATGTTGATGAGTGGCCTATTCACGCCTATCGACAGCATGCCCGAATGGGCGAAGTGGATTGCCAACTTAAATCCGGTGACCTATTTTATTGAGGTAATGCGTATGGTGGTTTTAAAGGGAAGTGGTTTTGCCGACATAAAAATGTATTTCTTGATCATGTTGGGATTTGCGCTTTTCTTTAATACTTGGGCGATTTTGAATTACAAAAAAACAAATTAACACCACAACAAACAAAAGTTCTGAAATGCAAGTGCAGTGATTGTGCCAGCCAATTATTTTTCTTCTACCTGAATAATTTTAACAGGACAAGTAGCAGCGGCTAACATGAGTGTTTCGTATTCTTCGTTGTGCACATCGACACGGTAGATGCCTTTTTTTTCGGTAGAGGATATCAAATTGCTTTTACCATCGCTGCGTGAAATGCGCCAACGGTGTTTATCGGCTTCAACACAAGCATTGCAACCTATGCATTTACTGCGGTGAAAAAAAACCCTAATCATTTTGCCGGCACAATTTTGTAGAGTTTATCCGATGAACGAATTTTTGATTTGATTGGAAATGAAAACACATCTCCCTTTTTTACAGTGTCTTGTTTTTGATCATTTACGCGCAATTCGGTAACGGTGCCTTGCAACAGGCCGGTGGTTGGACCACTGATTAAAAATTCATCGCCAATGGCCAAAGCATGCGATTCCATTTGAAATTCGCCGATTTCGTTTTTGGCAAAATACTTTAAGCCTTTGCCAATGTATATTTTTTTCTTGGTGGCTTTTGAACCGTATTCATCATTCCACTCACCCATTTTTTTACCAAGGTAATAACCATCCCAAAAGCCGCGGTTAAACACGGTGGCCAATTCGGTTTTCCATTGCTCTACTTTTTCTTTTGTATACGTGCCCTGTTCAATGGCATCAATGGCTTCGCGGTAACATTTGGTAGCGGTGTAAACATAATCCACGCTTCTGCCCCGCCCTTCTATTTTTAAAACCGAAATGCCGGTGTCGGCAATTTTATCTAAAAAATCAATGGTGCATAAATCCTTGGCCGACATGATGTATTCGTTGTCGATCTCCAATTCATTACCATCTTCTTTGTCAATCACAGTATACGTTTTTCGGCAATTTTGTATGCAAGCCCCGCGGTTGGCTGAGGCAAAATTGGAATGTAAACTCAAATAACACTTGCCGCTAACGGCCATACACAAAGCACCGTGGCCGAATATTTCAATTTTAATTAATTGACCTGATGGACCGGTGATTTGACGGCGTTGAATTTCGCGTACAATTTGCTTTACTTGTTCGAGGGTGAGTTCACGCGCCATCACCATCACATCGGCAAAATGCGCATAAAATTCAACCGTACTAATGTTGGTGATATTGGCTTGAGTTGAAATGTGAACCGGTATCCCCACTTTTTTCGCATAAGCCATTACGGCGTGATCGGAAGCAATGATGGCATCGATATCACAGGCCTTGGCCTTATCAACAATGGTTTCCATGAGTTTTAAATCATGGTCGTACACAATGGTGTTTAGTGTGATATATGTGCGAATTTTATTTTTTTTGGCGATGGCCGAAATTTTTTCAAGGTCGTCCACCGTAAAATTAATGCTCGATTGAGAGCGCATATTAAGTTGTTCGATACCGAAATAAACGGCGTTGCAACCGGCTTGAATGGCGGCAGTGAAAGATTCCCATGAACCACATGGCGATAACAATTCGATTTTAGAAGATGAATCAGATTGAACAGACATTTTTTACATGAATAATTTACAAAGGTAAAAAAAGCATGTCATTAAAATCTTGACTTATGTCATTAACCAGGTGCTCTGGCTTTTGTTGCTGGCCGAATCTTTCAATTTAGTTTTTAAAGCCAAAGCCGTTTTTTTGGCTAAATCAAAAGCAGTTGATTTGCTTCTGGTTTCTTGCAAAATGATGCGACGGTTTTTATTGTATACCAAACTTACCTGGTAATAAGCATTTGGATTGGCATCGGTATCAATAGAACAATCTTCGCATTTGGCGTAGAGGGAACGAAAAACCAAGACGTAATCAATTTTTGGTAAAGGTTTAAAATCGCCCCATTTAAAAATGCCGAATAAACCCTCTTGTAATTTGAACAATCTTTTTTCCACATCAATAATGGTGATGAATTGCCTCACCCAATTGTTGAGTGCTTCGCGTTTTCCAATAATTAGGGATTCCATTTTATTATAATTTTGTTTCTTTTAATAAAGTGGCTTCATCAATTTCGCCATTGTGCGACCATACCAATTGTCCATTTTGATATAATTGCAATACCGGTACCGATGCAATGCCCTTGGCCTTTATCAATTTTGGATTTTGATCCGAATCAATAGGCACAAGAATCATTTTATCCGCCCGTTGATTTGCGATTGATTCGAGCATGGGTGCCATTTTAATGCAAGGTTTGCACCATTTGGCGCGGTAATCAACCAATACGGCTTTGTCGCTTTGTAACAATTTATTGAAGTCTTCAAGCGACATGCCTTCCGACACAGGTTCATTGCTGCTACGAACTGTTTTTTTATCGGCTGCATTCCATTTCATAATGCCGCCATCGAGGTTGTAAATTTTGCTGAAACCTTTGCTCTCAAGAATTTCGGCTGCATTGGCACTGCGGTGACCACTGTGGCAATATACCATAACCGCTTTGTTTTTATCCAAGGCAGCAATTTGATTCTCAAAATTCGCATCCTTCACATTGTAATTGATGGCCCCTTCCAGATGGCCTTCTTCAAATTCTTCAGGTGTACGCACATCCACCAATTGAACAGCGCTTGAATCATTTAGTTTTTGTTCAAAGCTTTCCACTGATACCGTTTCAATTTTTCCAGCCGTAGCATTTTTACCGCCTTGACAGCTGATGAGAGACAAAAAGAATATAAAAAGAGATGGAAGAAGTAATTTTTTCATGTGTAAATCTTTTAGATGTGTTTTGGATTATAAATTATTTTCAATAATTGACTTTAGATGATCGGCGGGCACTACACCCGACTGACGCCATTTTACTTCACCCTTTTTAAACAGAATAAGTGTGGGTACGCCCATCACTTTAAAAGCTGCAGCGGCAGCAGGATTTTTATCCACATCTATTTTAATGATATTGGCCTTGTCGCCAATTTTGACTTTTAGCTGTTCCAGAATTGGTGCCATCATTTTACATGGTCCGCACCACTCTGCCGAAAAATCAACCAACAAAGGTTGTTCGGATTGAATGAGTTCTTGAAAGGTTTTATTTTTCATGTTTTTGTTATTTTAGTTCCTTGATTTTTTTTCAGGCGCTTTTATTTCTTCGAAACTAGGTTCATCATTATTTTGTTCAATATTATTCTTCGATGGAAGGGCACAGCCTTGACTGCCGCAACAACCGGTGTTTGTAAGCGACTGAAATAAAAAGAAAGCGGCCACAGCACCTGAGAATAAATCATGCATTTGTACAGCTTGAATGGCAATCATAATGGCCAATACGAAGCGAAACCAACGCATAAATGTCCAGTTGGTAAATAAAGTTGTTTTGATGGTAGCAATGTTCATGTTTAATTGTATTAAGGCTGTAAGCTTGTGAATACAAAGATACCTGCTTCGATTGTGATTGTTCGGAACAAATGTTGGATTTGGGGCAAATAAAAAAAGCAGGTCAAAATGCCTGCTTTTCTTTTAAGATTATTCCTCTGTTTTTTTTCTGGTGGAAATACCAAATGGGAGGTATAATGGACAAGAGCCCATAAAAGACGTTAGGACAAAAACAGCAGCGAAGATTAAGCCAATGATGGCCATTGTGCCGCTAATCTGGTGTGTAAAATAAAGTGCCACAATTACAATGGCCACCAAAATGCGGATGGCTTTGTCGATAGAACCCATGTTTTTTTTCATACAGTTGATTTTTTTGGTTTAATCAAATGTAGAATATTAGTAGGCCCTGTTAAGTAACAATTGTTGGATAAGAAAAGATTTAACCTTGTTCCAAATTATTTTCCGGTGAGTACTTCAATTTGGTTTCGCCCCAATTTCAATAATTTTTTTTGTTCCATCACACGTAACAAACGGCTGATGGCTTCGCGGTGGGCGTGTAATTCGTCGGCAATTTCCTGATGCGTGATGTCGAGAAAGCGTGTGTTTAAAGCTTTAGAACGTTCTTCGAGATAATGCAACAATTGTTTGTCCATGTTACTGAAAGCAATTAAATCAATTACTTGCATGAGTTCGGCGAAACGGTTGCTATAATTGTTGCTTACGTATGCTTTCCACTCAGGATATTTAAACCAATCTTCGGTTGATTTAATGGGAATTTGTAATATTTCGCTGTCGACTTCAGCTACTGCTTTGATCATGCTTTTTCTACCGGCTTGGCAGCAGGTTAAAGACATGGCGCAGGTTTGGCCAGGGTAAAGGTGGTACAAAAAAACTTCTTGGCCTTCATGGTCTTCGCGTAATACACGAATGCTTCCTTTTAACACAATGGGTACATATAAAATATCCATACCCGGTTGCATAATCACGGTGTCTTTGCTTATAGACTTTATTTTGGCCAAACGTGTGATTTCGGCATTGAGTTCGGGATTGGAAAAGATGCTTTGTTCGATGGTCATGGTGCAGGGTGAATTTAATTTGTGTTTAAAATTAAGATTTAATTTTATTCGAGCCTTAAACAAATTGATGAATGAATTTATTTAAGTACGGTAAGGCATCTGCGCGAGGGATTGAGCAAAGGCCCGCCCGCAGGCAATGGCTAAAATTTGTTAGGCGAGGAGGCAGCGCCACCGGAGCCTTACAAATTTTTGGCATTGACCAGGGAGGCCGCAGTGAAAGCCCGGCCGCAGCAAAGGCGGTGATTCAAAAAACAACTGCGGCGCGCCCAAAAAATCATGCGCCTATTTTCTTCTTCACAAAAAATCGATAGGCTATGCCCGAAGTAATTTGCATTTGAGAACCCACTTGTGTGCCGTTTAAATATTGGTACAGAGGATATTCGTACAACACAAAGGCCGTGGTGTTTTTATGCGTGTAACTCAGTTGCGGTGATACAAATACTTTTCGGCTGCCTGTTGATTGTACATCGATGTTATAAATCGCCAGCATGTCGATGTTTTTATCGTGTTGCATTTTTGCGATGTATTCGCCGCGCACTTGCAGGGTGATGTTTAGTTTTTTGTAAATGGTTTTTCCGACATAAAGTGCCAAGGCGGCATAATCGCCAAACTTCTGTCCAAGAGGGTTCCAGCCTTTTTTGATGTAAAAGATGTTGGAGAACAAGCGTAATTTTTTTTCGGTGTATGATTTAAAAAAGAAACCATAAAAAATAAAATCCTGCGAACCGTTAGTGGGTTGAATGGTTGGCGGTGAAGTGGTGTAATAACGTACGTTGTTGATGGGATTGCGATACACAACTGTAGAATCGTTGTATTTGCCCAAGGGCATTTTTAAGCCCATTCCGAGCGTGATTTCGGTTTTAGAGGTCTCGGTGTTTTTGGTGTAAATATTATAA
>JBAXXZ010000059.1:0-8742 GCA_037127575.1 Bacteroidota bacterium
GTTTATAATGTTTCAACAAGCGGTACATTATTAAATATATTGGTAGGAGGGAAAGGTTTTCCGGCCACAGGTACCAGTGCCTCTGCCGGAGCCGGTGGTTGGAATGGCGGCGGCGGCGGAGCTGCAGTTGGTCGTTCAGGCGGCGGCGGCGGCGGTGCTACTGATGTTCGTGTAGGTGGAACAGGCGCTATAAACAGAATTATTGTTGCAGGAGGTGGTGGAGGTGCTGCTTTTTATGGCAGTAGCCTTGTTAGTCAGTCTGTAGCAATAGGCGGTAATGGCGGCGCAGTAGTGGGTGCAAATGGAGATATTATTGCAAGCTCGGGTGCCATCACGGCAGGCGGCGGCGGCGCAGGCGCAAATGGTGCTTCACCCGGTTTGGCATCTGTAACTACCGCTAACGGTACTAATACAGGCGGCGGCGGCGGCGGCAGCAGTGCAGGTGCGTCGATAGGGCAACCAGGTACAGGTGGCGGACAAGGTGGCTCAGCAGGACCTTCTTCAAGCGGATCTACAGGTAGCGCGGGCGGCGGCGGCGGCGGATATGCAGGCGGAGCAGGTGGCGTACAAACCAATAATGCAGGTGTTGCCGGTGGTGGCGGATCAGGCTATATAGGCGGCGTAACAACCGGTTCAACTATGGCGTTTGGTCAAACTGGTTATTTAGCCAATCCAGATATTACAGGAAATGGTTATGTGATTGTTACTGAGTTGTGCAACATTTCTCTTGTGCCATCAACATCAAACACATTAAACCCTAGTATTTGTGTCGGACAAAGTGTAACATTAACAACCAATGCCATCAGTAATTACTCATGGAGCAATGGTGCAAGTACCTCTTCAATCGTTGTTTCTCCTTCCGTAACTACCATATATACATTAACTGCTACATCGCCTTCAAACTGTACAACTTCAAGAGTTCTTACTGTGACAGTATCCGGCGGTTTGCCCTCTTTATCGGTGGTGAGCAGCACAAACCAAGCTTGTTTAGGTCAAACAACTACTTTAACAGCCAGTGGTGCTATCACATATACATGGAGTAACAACGTAACAAATGGTGTAGGTTTTACCCCATCAGTAACTAGTAGTTATTCTGTCATTGGCCAAAACGGTTGTGGAACCGGAACAGCGATTACAACTATCTCTGTTGCACCGCTTCCGGTTTCAATAGTCGCCTCACCAACAATAGTTTGTGCAGGTAACACAGCATCATTAAATACTGCATCTGCAGCAAACAGCTATACTTGGTTTCCTGTAAGCAACACCACTGCAAGCATGTTGGTAAGTCCTCAAGTGAATACAATCTATACTGTGATAGCTTCTGATGGCACATGCGCAGGCGTTGCAACAGTTGCGGTAAATGCACTACCTATTCCAACCATTGTAGTTACTCCATCTGTAACTTCTTTATGTTCAGGTTTACCTGTAAATCTAAATGCAAGTGGTGCCATAAGTTATACATGGGCGGTTGGTAGTCAAACAGGATCAGCAATTACAGTTACGCCTAACGTACCAACTAATTATCAAGTAGTAGGCTCTAATTCATTTGGTTGTACTTCTGCTGCAAATGCGGTGGTAATAACTTTAACAAGTCCTACCATTTCAGTAGTTGCTAATAAATATTTGGTTTGCTCGGGCGATCAAGTTGATATTACCGCAAGTGGTGCAGGCACATATTTGTGGAACAATAGTTCAGCAAATAATTCAATTACAGTAAATCCAACAGTGAATAGTGTATATACAGTTACCGGAACTACAAGCGGATGCAGCTCTACTCAAACAATCAGTATTTCGGTTTTTGTACCTACTTTAAGTATTTCGGGTACAACATCTGTATGTGCAGGTGGGTCTGCTACTCTAATTGCATCTCAAGCCAATACTTACAATTGGAGTAATGGATTTACTACTGCAGGTATTTTAGTTACGCCGGCAGCAACAACAGTTTATTCTTTAACGGCTTTAACCACTTCAGTAGGTGTAAATTGCCCTAGTGCTGCATCTATACAAGTAAATGTGTTGCCAAATCCAGTTGTTACAGCTTCATCAACAAGAAGTGTCATGTGCAAAGGTGAAAACAATACCATCGTTGCAACAGGTGCAGCAACTTATAGTTGGAGCACAGGTGCAACAACCACTTCTTTTGTGATCACACCTAGTTTAGTAACCACCACCAATTATTCAGTAATAGGCGTGGCTTCAAACGGCTGTAACAACACGGCCACCGTTCAAGTAAAAATTAATGCTTGTACCGGATTAAATACATTGTCGCAATATTCCGACGGCTTGTTTGTTTATCCAAATCCTAGTACTGGTGATTTCAAAATTCAAGCGCAACAAGCTATCGATTTAAAACTCATGAACGCTTTGGGTCAATTGATTCAAAACTTAAAATTAGAGGAAAGTAATAATTATGAAGTACACGTAAGCGGCTTGGCCAACGGTGTTTACTTTGTAACCGGTTTAAGTGATGAAAAAGAAATAAACCAAAAGATTGTGGTGAGTAAATAAACCATCGTTAAACTTAATTTAAAAAGGTTGTCTTTAAAAGAGACAACCTTTTTTTTGCATAAAGAATCGGATGTGATGTTTTGCGAAGCCTAGGCATTAAAACAATTGAGTGAGTTTATAAATTACGATGAATTAAATTCTACACAAACATTCAGGGAACTTATTTCAAAATCACCCATTCGCTAATCTGCTAAAACTTCCCGGTTATAAAAATCCCATTTAATATCGCTTAAACATTGCCAAGATATTATCTTGAGGAGTTAGGTTGTTTTATTTGTAATTTTAAAATATGATTATAATCATAGTTTAATCATTTGATTTAATGCCCTATCTTATGATTGCAATCATAATTATAATTTATCTTTGAGCACTAAATTTGCTAAAAAAAAATATTTATGAAAAAAACATTTATTCTTTCGCTTTTCTCACTGGTTGCAGTACTTATGAGCTGTGGCGGCGATTCTAAAACAGGCGTTACTGCAGGTGGCGGCGATCAAGTTCAAAGCATGGTTGCGGATCCTGAAAAATATGATCCTAAACGAGGGGAAGGCAAATGGACAGCTGAAATCTTGGCTTTAACAGATAAATTGGATGAATCGATGGCCAAAGAAGGGGAATCAACCGCCATGGTTAAGTGCAACTCGTGCCACAAATATACAGAAGAGAAATTGGTAGGCCCGGGTTGGAAAAATGTTACTAAACGCCGCACAGGCGAGTGGATTTTAAATTTTATAACAAACCCCGATCCAATGATTAATAAAGATCCTGAAGCTCAGGCAATGCTTGAATTGTGCTTGGTTAGAATGCCCAATCAAAGTTTAACCGACGATCAGGCCAGAAAAATATTTGAATTTATGCGTAAAAATGACCTTTTAAAATAAAAAAAATATGAAAAAACATATCATCACAATGTTGGTAAGCGGTACACTTATCGCTGCTACTTTAGAATCCTGCAAGCCTCACAACGCCAGTAATGCTGTAGCGGGTAATGCATCTATTAAAGCTTATGTAGCGCCCGGAAAATATGACGAAGTGTACAATTTTGTCAGTGGCGGTTTTAGCGGCCAAATGTCGGTTTATGGCATTCCAAGCGGGCGTTTGTTCCGCGTCATCCCGGTATTTTCGGTTGACCCCGAAAAAGGTTGGGGTTACAGTGAAGAAACCAAACCCATGTTAAACACTTCGCATGGTTTTGTGCCTTGGGATGATTTGCACCACGTTCAATTATCTAAAACAAATGGTGATGCCGATGGCCGATGGGTTTTTGGAAATGCCAATAACACGCCACGCGTTGCACGCATCAGTTTAAAAACCTTTAAAACTGAAGAAATTATTGAATTACCAAACAGTGCGGGTAATCACTCTTCTCCATTTTTAACTGAAAATACGGAGTATGTAGTGGCAGGCACACGCTTTAGTGTTCCACCGGATGATGTGAATGGTGATGTACCCATTAACACTTACAAACAAAACTTCAAAGGTTATTTGAGTTTTATCAGTGTAGGTAAAGAGGATGGAAAATTAGATATCGCTTTCCAACTAGAATGTCCTGGTGTTAATTTTGATTTAAGTAGAGCCGGAAAAGGCGTTTCACATGGTTGGTTTTTCTTTTCATGTTATAACACCGAACAAGCCAATACCTTGTTAGAGGTTAATGCATCGCAAAAAGACAAAGATTTTATCATGGCTGTAAATTGGAAAAAAGCTGAAGAATACATAAAAGCTGGCAAAGGCAGAAAAGTAAAAGCTAAATACGCCCATAATACATACAACGAATCAACACATAGTGCCACTTCTGAAATTAGAAATGAAGTGACCGTACTAAACGTAAAAGATTTTTCGGATATCTGTTACATGATGCCTTGTCCTAAATCACCACATGGTTGCGACGTTGATCCAAGTGGCGAATACATTGTAGGAAGCGGTAAACTTGCAGCATTAATTCCTGTTTTTAGTTTTAGTAAAATGCAAAAAGCCATCGAAGCAAAAGCTTTTGATGGTGCTTATGATGGCCTCCCAATTATTAAATACGAAGCCGCATTATATGGAGAAGTGAAAAAACCAGGCCTAGGCCCATTGCATACAGAATTTGATGCAAATGGCAATGCTTATACATCTTTCTTTGTGTCATCTGAAGTTGTGAAATGGAACGTTAAAGATTTAAAAGTGCTAGACCGTGTGCCTACCTTTTATTCAGTTGGTCACCTTTGCGTTGTTGAAGGCGATTCTAAACATCCAACAGGTAAGTACTTAATAGCTTATAATAAAATCACAAAAGACCGTTATTTACCTACCGGTCCGGAATTGGCGCAAAGTGCTCAACTTTATGATATAAGCGGAGATAAGATGGAAATGATTCTCGATTTTCCAACCATCGGTGAACCACATTATGCCCAAGCAGTTTTGGCTGAAAAAATTCAAAAGAATTCCCAAAAAATTTATAGAATTGAAGACAACAAACACAAATATGTTACGAAAGGAGAACAAGAATCTAAAGTTGTAAGAGAAGGCAATATTGTGCATGTTTACATGACTTGTGTGCGTTCACATTTTGCGCCCGACAATATTGAAGGCGTTAGAATGGGGGATGAGGTGTACTTTCACATTACCAATTTAGAACAAGATTGGGATGTACCGCACGGATTCGCTGTGAAAGGTGCTGTTAACGCTGAGTTGTTAATTATGCCGGGCGAAACCACCACTTTAAAATGGGTACCGGATAGAGTGGGCATTACACCAATTTATTGTACCGACTTTTGTAGCGCATTACATCAAGAAATGCAAGGGTATGTGCGTGTGTCGCCGCAAGGAAGTAAAGTTCCTTTGACATGGAGTTTAGGTACTAACCTTCCTAAAGCCGACGAAGCTGCTGCAAAATAAAAACTGAACCTTGGTAAAAAAGAGCAGTGATTGACAATGACTGCTCTTTTTTTACTCAAAAAATTAATTATGAAAAATAAACTGTCGGGATGGTCAAAAGTACTTTTGATTTTATCTTCCGCATTATTAGTGTATTCGGTGTTTGTACCAATTTGGCAAATTGAACTCGATGCCCCACAATACCCCGAAGGATTAAACCTGAAAATTTATGCCGATAAATTAGGCGGCGATGTTGAAATTATCAACGGATTAAATCATTACATAGGCATGAAGACTTTGCATACAGTTGATTTTGTAGAGTTCTCAATATTAATTTATATCATTTTATTCTTCGCATTATTTGCAATTATTACGGCTATATTAGGCAAGAAAAAACTTTTGTACGCTCTCCTTTTTGCTTTTGTTTTATTTGGTGTAGTTGCCATGCTCGATTTTTATCGATGGGAATACGATTATGGCCATGATTTAAATCCGCATGCCGCAATTATTTTACCGGGCATGGCGTATCAACCACCATTAATTGGGTTTAAACAATTACTCAATTTTGGGGCGTATTCAATTCCTGATATTGGCGGTTGGATGTTTATTAGCAGTGGTATTTGCATGATGATTGCTGCGATTAAGGAATTCAAATTTTCATCATGAAACAAATCTTAATATATTTTTATTCGTTCTGTATTTTACTGATAGTAGTATTATTAACATCATGTGCCGATGCCGGACCGGAAGCAATTCACTTCAATAAAGATGCATGCAACAATTGTAAAATGGGTATTTCCGACAAACGATTTGCTTGTGAAATTGTAAGCAAGAAGGGAAAAGTATTTAAGTTTGATGACATGGCATGTTTAATGTCTTATTACAATGAGAATAAGGATAATCTAAACAAAGCGAATTACTATTTCAAAGATTTTCTTTATCCGCACGATTTCGCAAAAGCAAAGAATTTGTTTTTTGTGAAAGGTGATGTTGTTGGTAGCCCCATGGGCGGTAACATTGCCGCTTTTTCAAGTAAGGATAGTGCGAACGCTTATATGGAATATTGGCGTGCGAGCACGTTCGCATGGGAAGAGATTGAGCAGGAACAATGATGCTGCGAATTCTGATAGCCAATTTTTTGCTCATGACGGCACCCATTTTTGCCGAAAAAATTCCGGTTGGCAAACACCACAAAATTAAAAGCATTAAAACAGCCTTGGCGCTTTGCAAAAATGGTGATAGCATCATGGTTGAAGCTGGCACTTACCATGAAGGTAACATTGTAATTGATCACTCCATCAGTTTAATTGGCGAAAATTTACCGGTATTGGATGGTCAAAAAAAATTTGAAGTTTTATCCATTAAGGCAAGTCATGTTTTAGTAAAAGGCTTTAAAATTCAGCATTCAGGGTTCGCAACCTTAAATGATCCTTGTGGCATAAAAGTATACGATAGTAAACATGTTCAGATTATTCAAAACGTTTTGGATGATAATTTTTTCGGCGTTTATTTGCAATACTGTAAAAAGTGTTTAATAAAGGACAATAAGATAGTTGCATACGGTGAAGCAGAACAACAAATAGGAAATGGAATTCATTGCTGGAAGAGCGATAGTTTGTTAATTGAAGGCAATGAAGTAAGAGGGCATCGCGATGGAATTTATTTTGAATTTGTGACCAATTCCGTGATATGGCGAAATCGATCCACAAAGAACATTCGTTACGGTTTACATTTTATGTTTTCAAACAACGATGCTTATATTTCGAATGTGTTTAAAAATAACGGCGCAGGCGTTGCTGTGATGTTTACCCAAAAGGTAAAAATGTTTAACAATAGGTTTGAAGAAAATTGGGGCGATGCCGCATATGGCTTGATGTTGAAGGAGATTTCGGATAGTTATATTATTGGTAATACTTTTAAAAGAAACACATCGGGTATTTACATGGAAGGAACAAACCGAATTAAACTTGAAAAAAACACTTTTGAATTAAATGGATGGGCCATGAAAATTCAAGCCAGCTGCATGGACAATGAAATTAGCGCCAATAATTTTTTATCGAATACATTCGATGTAAGTACCAATGGCAGTTTGGTTTTAAATTCATTTAATGCAAATTATTGGGATAAATATGAAGGATATGATTTAAACAAGGACGCAATTGGTGATGTACCCTATCACCCTTTAAGTTTGTTTTCTGTCATTGTCGAAAAAAATCCACCGGCCATGTTATTGTTTAGAAGTTTTATGGTGTCTTTACTTGATAAATCAGAAAAAATAATTCCAAGTTTAACGCCGGATAATTTTATCGATCACCTACCACTTATGAAGGCCCTTAATTTATGATTAAAATTAACAATTTGCATAAACAATTTGGAAAGTTAAAAGTACTCAACGCTATTAATTTACAATTAAACCAAGGTGAATGCATTGCACTAATTGGACCAAATGGCTGTGGAAAAACCACAATCATTAAAAGTATACTAGGTATGGTTATTCCAACCCTGGGCAGTATTACTGTTAACGGTGCCAATATTGCCAAAACAAATTTATACCGTGAACAAATTGGTTACATGCCTCAAATTGGAAGGTATCCGGATAATATGACAATTGGTCAAATTATTGAAATGATGAAAGAAATTCGAAGTACAAAAAGGTTGTATGATGAAGAGTTAATGACCAAGTTTTTATTGCCTGAAATGTTACAACAACGCATGCATTCATTATCGGGAGGTACCACACAAAAGGTGAGTGCTAGCTTAGCATTTTTATTTGATCCCGATATTTTTATTCTCGATGAACCAACGGCAGGCCTCGACCCTTTGGCAGCTGAAACTTTGAAAGAAAAAATTATCAAAGAAAAGGAAAAGGGAAAATTAATTCTAATTACTTCTCATTTGTTGAGTGAATTAGACGATTTAATCACACAGGTTATTTTTATGCAAGAAGGGAAAGTTTTATTTCATTTAGCTGTTGATGAATTATTAAAATCAACCGGTGAAACCAAAATCTCAAAAGCAATTTCCAATATTTTAAAAAATATCAAGACATGAATCGCATAGTGAAGTTTGTCATACTCGATATTTTAAGGAATAAAATCGTTCTGTTTTATACCTTGATTCTGGCGGTGCTATCGTGGAGTGTTTTTAATCTTGAAGACAATAGTACCAAGGGGATTTTAAGTTTATTGAATGTAATTTTATTAGCAGTGCCGCTTGTGTCGGTTATTTTTTCATGCATTTATTTATACAATAGCACCGAATTTATTGAATTGATGCTAAGTCAACCCATTAAGAGAACAAAAATTTGGTCATGTTTGTTTTTAGGACTGGTGTTTGCATTTGTATTATCGTTTGTAATTGGAGCCGGTATCCCAC
>JBAXXZ010000060.1:0-8742 GCA_037127575.1 Bacteroidota bacterium
AATCGCCGTATGAATAATTATACGTACTACCTGAATTGCCACCATTGGCGCTAAAAGTAACCGTCATGGGTGCACAATGTGAGGCGGGCAAAATATAAGAGAAGTTACCAGTAGGACTCGCGTAAACCGTAATTTGCTTTGTGTAATTTACAGGCGTCCCATTTACAATTCCCGAAAAAGTAACATTGTAAACACCAGCTGAATTATAAACAGGATTGGGTGTAGCCAATGTGGATGTACCGATTCCTGTACCCAAATTCCACAAAATATTGGTCGCGCCTGCCGGTCCTGAAAATAAAACCGACAAGGGGGCACAACCTGCTGTTGCCGAAGCCACAATTTGGGATTGAAGTTTTAAAACCAAGCCGAAAAAAAGGATGAAAAAAAAGAGGCTAGGTTTTTGCGAGGACATTTTAAAAAAATGAATATATTTACTTTCAAAGATAAAAAAATAATTCATTCTTCTGTGGCCCATTTTAAAAATAAACTCATCCTTCTTTTAAGTTTCTGTGCTTTGTTTTTTAATGCGCAAAACAAATTAAACACAAACAATCAAAGCGAACATGCAAATACCGTGCAAAATCCTAAAACAAAAAACGTTGGCTCGGCAAACACGCAGTCTGTTTATATTTCAGGTATTCGGCACGATACCTGTTTAAACAAAAAATTCTCAGTAGTGGTGTATGTTTTTGAAAATTATAGCATGACAGTTGCTTCTTCCAGCATGAATATCATCAACAACACATACATTCCCCAAAAAATAAATTATTTAAACAACCTTTTTAAACGCATTTGTGTATCGTTCGAACATTGTAGAACAGTGGTCATCCCAAATTGGGAATTTGAAAAATGGAAAAATGCAACTGTTGATGATGTGGTTTATGCCAATTACTCAACTGAAAATACGATCAATTTATATTTGGTATCAACAGTTCTTTATTCTAAATGTCAAACAGATTATAGCTACAAACCCGATGAACCAACAAGTGCAAACCCAAAAAACATGGTAGTCAGTCAACTTGATGCACCTCCCGGTGCTGATTTAGCCCATGCTTTTGGTCATTTTTTTGGCCTCGACCACACCCATGCTGAAATTAATTCAACGCCTGCAAGTCCCCCACCACCAGCACAATCACCCCCAATTGCCTCCAACGAATATGTTGACGGCAGTAATTGTTTATTGTACGGTGATGGTTTATGTGATACAGAAGCAGATCCTTATCCTGCTAACACCATTTATAACCGCAACCATGTGATGTGTGATTATAATGGGGGCCTGCAGGATGGTAAGGGTGATTTTTACACCCCACCAATCGATAATTTCATGTCCTTTTACACTTGCCGCTGTCGATATAGTCAGCAGCAATTCAATAAAATGGCGGAGACCATTGTTACAAAACGCATGTATTTGCATTAAGTGAAGATACTTTGTTACATTTTGTGTTTGAATTGTGCAGGCTTATCTCTAATTTTGAACTTTAATTTTTTCACATGCCACATCTAATAGCTCCTTCAATACTTTCAGCCGACTTCGCCAATCTTGAAAGAGACATACAGATGATTAACGACAGTGAAGCCGATTGGTTTCATGTGGATATTATGGATGGGGTTTTTGTACCAAACATTTCTTTTGGATTTCCGGTTTTAAAAGCCATTCAAAAACATGCCAAAAAACCTTTGGATGTGCATTTAATGATTATTGATCCTGATCGTTATGTCACTGCTTTTAAAGATGCGGGGGCACATGTGTTATCGGTACATCTAGAGGCTTGTACGCATTTACACCGCAGTATTCAAAATATCAAAAGCCATGGTATGAAAGCCGGTGTGGCCATCAATCCGCACAGCTCAATTTCATTGCTTGAAAACACAATTGCCGATATTGATTTGGTTTGCGTGATGAGTGTTAACCCGGGTTTTGGTGGACAGAGATTTATTCAAAACACCTTTCAAAAAGTAAAAGATTTGAAGGCGCTCATTCAAAAACACAATTCGTCGGCTTTAATTGAAATCGATGGAGGTTTAGATTTAAACAACTACAAACAACTGCTCGATTGCGGCGCAGATGTGTTGGTTGCCGGAAATACAGTGTTTTCTTCAGCAAATCCTAAAGCCACTATTCAAGCATTAAAAAGCTAAACTGCCAATCGTTTACTGCATCCTGACTATTCCCTGATCCCTACTCCCTATTCCCTAAAACCCACTCTGGCATCATTATTGTATAACTTAATTGTCTATTTATCTTCTCAAAAAAACGGTGGTAGAATGTTACAATCCAGGTTAAATTTTGTAAGTGTATTAACCCATGCATTCTACCCCGTTTTATTTTATTTTCTTACTGAACGCATAAAAATTAATATCAGTTGTTAAATCACTTCCTGCTACTTTCATTTTCGACCAGCGATCACTCACTTGCAACAAAACAGTTTGTTCCCCAATGTTTATTTTAAGCGGCATGCTAAAATCCTTAATGCATGAATTCCAACGATAATACAATTGATCTTTTTTAAAATAATAGTCAAATACCGGCACTTTTTTATTGCGCAAATATTGATCAAACACTTTACCCAAATCCATTTTTAAGAAAGTGGACATGTAATTTTCAATCTGTTTGCTGTTTACAGTTTGGTGCCAAAAATTACTGTTAAGGCCTCTTAGCATGGCTTTCCATACACTGTCGTTATTGCATATTTGACGAATCGTGTGCAACAGATTGGCCCCTTTATAATACAAATCACCCGAACTGCCGTTGTTTACATCATAATCACCAATAATGTTCTCATTGTTCAATATGGCTTTGCGCGTACCAATCACATATTCTGCACCGGCCGCTTTACCAAACAAATATTCCACATATAAATTTTCAGAATAGGCCGTAAAACTCTCGTGTATCCAATTATCCGCCACATCTTTTGCCGAAATATTATTGCCAAACCACTCATGACCCGATTCATGTACGATGATAAAATCCCATTTTAACCCCCATCCTGTTTGCGATAAATCCCGTCCCAAATAACCATTCACGTAATTGTTACCGTATGCCGTTGCGCTTTGATGCTCCATGCCCAAATAAGGCGCCTCCACCAATTTATAACCATCTTCATAAAATGGATAAGGTCCAAACCAATCCTCAAAACACCTGAGCATACTTTTTACCTGCTTAAAATGTACTTTGGCCTTGTCGTAATTATACGATAGAACCCAATAATTTAAGGCTAACACACCTTTTTTACCGTTTAAGGTATCTTGAATATTCACATAATCACCAATATATGGGATGATGTTATAATTGTTGATTGGATTGATGACTTGCCAATGGTATTGCAACTTTCCATTTAATTGATTAACGCCAATGAGTCGACCGTTAGAAACACAGATCAAAGCATTTTGAGACGAAAAGTACATATCAGCACTATCAGGTTCATCAGCCATATGATCCTTGTTCGGAAACCAAACCCTTGCAGCCATGCCCTGACAAGCCACCGAAATCCATGGTTTTTTTTGACTATCCTTTTTCCAAACAATTCCCCCATCCCAAGGTGGATTCACCGCCACTTTGGGCTTCCCATGGTAATACACAACAATATTTTGTCGACTGTTCTTTATTTGTGTTTCCCTCAATTTTAGGAAATAAGCAGGACCATCTTTTTTAAATTTAATTAATTTTCCTTTTTGCACAATGCTGTCAATTTTTAAAGGCTCTAACAAATCAATTTGCATCACATCATTTGGTTCCAATACCAAATATCGAATGGTATTAAAACCGCTTACCGAACTATCCTGGACATTAAAATCAACATGCAAGTCGTAATGCCGAACATCCCACCAGGAGCGCGCTGCCGAATAATAGCCCTTTAAAGAATCTAAGTGTGTGTATTTTTTTTGTGATTTCACCGATAAAGCCGTGATCAAAACACAAAGAACAAAAAAAAATTTTTTCATGAAGTAGGAAATATTTTTTATTTCAACTAAAAGTAAAAATAAAATATTGAACAATAGGCTTATGAGCCAACATGTCTTAAACAACCAAAACAAAAGCCTTCGACGCCAAGCGTTTTCCGTTTACTTGTATTTCGAGCAAATGCTCACCGGCGTGGTGTTTGCGGGTGGTAAAATCTTTCATCACTTGTTTTTTTGACATAAGCATACTTTGTCCGGCTGCCAAATCAATTTCCTTTAACTTAAAAACTTTAGGCGATAAATCTCCTAACTTTTTTCGGTAATGAATCACATAATCTACCACCAACTTTTGACTTTTGTTTTTTTCAGAAATTATTTCAAGGTCAAAACATAAACTCTCTCCCAATTTTATTTTAGAAGAAGTTAAACGCAAATTCTTGATTTGTAATTTGGGATTTTTTTCAAAATTAAATATTGATAAAGTCCCCGAATGGCCTTTTTTGATCAAACTTCTGCTGGCATGTTTAATGATCCAGGCCGTTTGGGCGTTGTTTACATCCCAAGTGCTTACCAAATCGAGCATGTAGTCAGGATGTTCTTTAGAAATATCATTTAAATGATTGGCTACCGATTTACGCACGTACAATTCAGTATCTGATTTTAAGTTGGTTAAAATGTTTCTTGTGAGGCTTGGGTTCCCTATCACTTCATCTAATTTAAACGACCAAGGTAAACGTGGGCGACTTCCTTCCGAAGCCAAACGACGAACATGCTGGTTTTTATCTTTCGACCAAGCTTCCATCACTTTTATGGTGGCTTTAAAATCCAATTTTAAAAAAACACGTATTGCAAATTCAGAAGATCCAAACTGTGTAAAATATTTTAATGCTTCCAAAGAAGCTTTAACATCATGCTTTCCAAATTGGGCAACATAATCTGGGAACAACAAATTAGTATATGAGCCGGGCATCACTTGTATTACCGCCTTTAACACCTCCAAATCTTTACGATAATCCGCGCTTAAGTATTGCTTCAGCACAACAGAGGTGTATCGCATGCGTTCATTTAAACTGCGTGTTTCAATATTTAAACACACATCTTTCACAAACTGTTTGTCATGAAACGTAGGTGCTGCTTTTTTTAATTGCATTGCGAGCAGTTCATAAAAGCTTTTATTAAACATTTCTTTAAGTGCATCCATGCTTTTGTTTTTGACGAAGTTAGTAGCTTTAACGATTTTTTGAAATAGTCTTGGCCAATCATTTCTAAATACAAATCAAAATAACTTAATTCGTAGTATGAATTCTTTTAAATGCTTCAAACTTTGTGCAATGGCATGTTTGCTTTTTTCAATGACAGCCTGCTCACAAACAAACACCGATAAAGTAGCAGTAAAAAAGGATTCAAGCGAAACCCCTAAAACGATTAAAAAAATGAAAGTAGAAATCTGGTCAGACGTGATGTGTCCTTTTTGTTACATCGGTAAACGAAAATTTGAAAATGCATTGGCTTTGTTTAAAGACAGAGATCAAATTGACATTGTTTGGAAGAGCTTTCAATTAAATCCAGATATGGTAACTGACCCGCAAAAAAACACCATGCAATATTTGGCCGAAACCAAAGGTTGGAGCATGGATAGAACCAAAGAAACTATGGATTATGTGATAGGCATGGCCAAAGAAGTGGGTTTGAATTACCATTTCGATAAAGCAGTGGTAGCCAACTCATTCGATGCGCACCGTTTGATTCAATATGCAAAAACACAAGGAAAAGGTGATGCTGCCGAAGAACAATTGTTTAAAGCTTATTTTATCGATGGCAAAAATACCGCCGATCATCATGTACTGATGGAACTCGGAAAAGCCATTGGATTAGATGAAGCCAATTTAAAAAACGTGTTGGCAAGCAAACAATTTGCCAAAGAAGTGTTGATGGATGTGCAAGAAGCAGAACAAATTGGGGTTACCGGTGTACCGTTTTTTGTATTCGACAGAAAGTATGCCGTTTCAGGCGCACAAGACACGAAGGTATTTTTGGATACTTTAAACAAAGCGTGGTCGTCCCTTCAAATGCACTAAGTCAGGACCGAAAATTTTGTGTTTTTAGCCGAAATCACAAAAGATTGAATTAGTAAAAATTAGGATGAAAATCATTTTTTAATCATTTATTTTTCTTGACCTTTACGTTATCAATTTACTGAGGAAATATTTATTTGGCATTTGTGTATCGGTTTACTTATTTTCAACCATAGGCATGCCTGTATATTTGCACTACTGTGGTGGTCAACTTGAAGAAATAAGTTATTTGGTGAAAGCCAATAATTGTTGTAGTGGTGATGATGATGACGCCACTAGCGACTGCTGTCACAACGAGCATTTTTACCTACACAACGGCAGTAATTTTTCCTTCAAAGTTATACATGTCGATTTTACAAAAGTCTTTTCACAAGTATTGAACTTGGTGCATATAGAGAAAGGCATTGATTTTTTACAAGAACAAAATCTATCTTCTTTCATCAAAAAACAATTCCCACCCCCTAAGCTTTGTCAAAAAGCCCTCATTAATTGTGCTTTTCTTAGAATTTGATTGACTTTCTTGTGGCTTAGCCACCGGGTCAACTATTATTCAAACTTAAATTTACTTTATGAGAACAGTTATTTTTATACTAAGTGTAATAATTAGCACCTGCAGTTTTGCGCAGGAAAAAAGCATTAAAACAAGCACCATTCATGTAAGCGGCAATTGTGGCGAGTGCAAGGAGCGCATCGAAAATGCAGCCGATATTAAAGGCGTTAAAATTGCCCAATGGAATGCCAAAACAAATTTTCTAATTATTACTTT
Organism: Bacteroidota bacterium; assembly: GCA_037127575.1. GTDB lineage: Bacteria > Bacteroidota > Bacteroidia > B-17B0 > Aurantibacillaceae > Aurantibacillus. Next base: position 6,742 of record JBAXXZ010000060.1, read on the forward strand.
CAGAGAAGATAAAGTATCTGAACTTCAAATTAAACAGGCCATTCTAGATGCTGGTCACGATATCGACAGCCTTAAAGCCGATGATGCCATTTATGCTAAGTTGCCAAGCTGTTGTAAGTACCGTAGCAAAAAGTGTGAGAAATAAACACCATGAAAAATCACATCTTATTGTTGTTGGCTTTTTTGTTTTCAAGCACAATGCTGCATGCACAAGTAAAAGGAAAAATCATCGAGATTTCGGAAAAAGGTGATACCAGTCTTGTGCCAGGTGCCATCGTATATTGGCAAAATTCAAGTATTTCGGCCCAAACCGATGCGAATGGGGATTTCCAAATTAAAAAAGAGCCGAGTACAAATCGCTTAATTATTCGTGCCATTGGTTATGCAAACGATACCTTAATTATAAAAGAGGTGAATCGGTATTTATTGATTGCACTAAAAAACAATGCAGGCTTAAATGAAGTTGAAGTGATTTATTACAGCAATGGTACTGAAATTTCATACTTAAATCCAATCAAAGTAGAAGTACTCAACGAACGTAGTTTAATGAAAGCGGCTTGTTGCAATTTATCCGAAAGCTTCGAAACCAATCCAAGCATTGACGTCAATTTTGCTGATGCTATTAGTGGCACCAAACAAATTCAGATGTTGGGCTTATCAGGCCAATATGCCCAGATAACAAAAGAAAATATGCCCTATTTAAGGGGATTAGCCAATAATTACGGATTGAGTTTTGTACCGGGTACTTGGATTCAATCCATTCAATTAAGCAAAGGGGCCGGTTCAGTAATAAACGGCTACGAAAGTTTCACAGGCCAAATCAACACCGAATTACAAAATCCGCAACAATCGGATAAGCTGAATTTTAATACTTACGCCAACGAAAATGGCCGTAACGAATACAATTTAAACTTATCCCATCGTATAAACGAAAAATTCTCCACTGCTCTGCTTAGCCACTTTAGCGCTAATCCGCTTGTACAAGACCATAACGGTGATGGATTTGCCGACATCCCCATTGGCAAACAATACAACATTATGAATAAATATGCTTACAGCCATAAGGGATTTGAAGCACAATTTGGCGGTGCCTATTTATCGGATAACAGAGAAGGCGGGCAATTTAAATCATTAAGACAGCCGGCGCAAGACAGCTTACTATATTATAAAACTTTTATTCGCAATAAAAAATGGGAAGTGTACAGCAAAACCGGTTACGTTTTCCGAAAAAAACCTGGCACCAGCATGGGTTTGCAACTCTCTTATCTAAACCACGATCAAAACAATACATATGGACCAAATTTTTATTCGGGTTTACAAAAAACATTTTATGCCAATTTTATTTACCAGGGTATAATTGGCAGTACTAATAACGCATACAAAATTGGACTAAGTTTGATGAATGATAATGTTCAGGAGTCCTTTACCAATATGGTTGCAAATACCATTACAAACAACAATAATTTTAGTTACCAACGCAATGAAACAGTTGGTGGCACTTTTGTGGAGTTTGCACACAATTACAAAGAAAAATTTAATGTTGTAGCCGGCATTCGCGCCGATTATCACAATTATTACGGTTGGTTTGCCACCCCGCGATTACACTTGCGTTATGCCTTTTCAAATAAAAGTATTTTACGTTTAAGTGGTGGGAGGGCATTGCGCACTGCCAACATATTTACCGACAATAGTGCACTCATGGCCACTGCACGCTCTTGGCAAATTGAATCAAATGCAGTAAAAATACCAAAGCATTCAGTCATACTTTATCTATGTGATATTGATAAATAAGAGTTTTTCCCGTTTGCAATGCGCTCAAATCATTCGACAAAACAGAGCTTTAAGATTTATTGATCGGTTGAATCCCCCCTGAAGCAAACAAATAACCTAATAAATTTAAAATTCTTTTATTTCTGCCCAGGGGATGAGAAATTAAAATCACTACTCGGCTATTTCAAAACCGGATTAAGAGTGTATCCTAATCCTTATGAATAATAATCC
>JBAXXZ010000061.1:0-8692 GCA_037127575.1 Bacteroidota bacterium
AATAGCCGGATCGTTTGGACTGTATGGTGGGGCATCATCAGCATATACTTGATCACAAAAGAAATCTGTGCCAAGGCTAAACTTGTGTGTATTTCGAATGTTTCGTTGATAGGCTCCTGATAAAAGCAAACAGTATAGTCGGCCCGTTTCAACACCTTTCTCATTAAATCCCAAAGCAGCCATAGCGAGAAATTCATTTTTCGATTTCACTTTGGTGGAAGAATCAATTTTTGTGATTTCGGTTTTAGATAGATTTGGCAAAATATAATTTAAGCCAACATTGATACTGGCCAAATTCAATCCTAAGTTTGGATTTTTAGATTTACCGTTGCTGGCATGTGTAAAGGCAAAGCCGGGCTCTAAGCGCAAAGATTTTGATAATTGAATTTGCCAAAACCATTTGAACTGAACATATGCATTAAAATGGCTGCCAATGGCAATGTTTTTTGGATTTTCATGAATATCAAAACACTTGGTAATGTATGTTGCTCCCCAGCATAAACGTAAAATAAGTCGGGAGTTTTTCACTTCTTGTTTTAAAGGAATATCAATAAAAGGCACAATCGAAAAAGCATATCCCAATTGTGATGGATTTTTATAATCCAAGCATTGAAACGACAAACCAACATCAGGCTTATTGTTTTCTAATTGCCACAGTTTATTACCGCTGGTGGCATGGCTAATATCTAATTCATAAATACTCGGAAATCCTTTCACCAAATGACCAATTGTGGCGCGGTGCACCATGATAAAACCACTGTTGATCACAGGCTTTATTTGCCATTGCTTATCCTTTAAACGAAGGCTTTGAGCCCCTGCACTAAAGCAAAACAAAACACTCAAAAATATGACGACAAAAAGGTGTTTCAAAACAAGGCGAAAATAAAGAAAATTAACTAAGCTTATCCTTGTGTTAAACGAATAAAAACACATTATTTTACTAAATTTACCACCTATGGACGAAAGAGCGGCTTCTTTTTTAAGATTACTCAAAATTATGGATGAACTAAGGGAGAAATGCCCTTGGGACAAGAAACAAACCATCGAGAGCATCCGCCACTTAACCATTGAAGAAACCTTTGAATTGAGTGATGCCATTCTTAAAAATGATTTAAACGAGATTAAGAAGGAATTGGGTGACATTTTTTTACACATTGTTTTTTATTCGCGCATTGCAAGCGAAACCAATGCCTTTAATATTAAAGATGTAATGGATGCTTTGTGCGAAAAACTCATCTTCCGTCACCCACACATTTACGGGGATGTAAAAGCCGAAACAGAGGAGCAAGTAAAACAAAACTGGGAACAACTGAAACAAAAAGAAAAAGGCGGCAATAAAACCGTGCTAAGCGGCGTTCCTAATAGTATGCCGGCTCTATTAAAAGCTTATCGCATTCAAGAAAAAGCAAGAGCCGTTGGATTTGATTGGGAACAACCTGAGCAAGTGTATGAAAAAGTAAAGGAAGAATTGGATGAATTTGAACAGGAAGTAAAAAATAAAAACAGCCAAGCAGCCGAAAAAGAATTTGGTGATATTTTATTTTCACTGATTAATTATGCGCGTTTTATGAATATTAATCCCGAAGATGCCTTGGAACAAACCAATCAAAAATTCATCAAACGTTTTAACCACATGGAAAAACGTGTGAAAGACCAAGGCAAACAAATAGCCGATTGTAAATTGAGTGAACTCGATGAATACTGGAACGAAGCAAAAAAACTGAACTAGATTTGAAGTCTTTTTTAAAAAATAATGCCCTTATTCTTGTACTTTACCTCATTGCCTTAACGGTGGCTTTGGTTCTCATTCTCAGTCATAATAAAACAGATTTACATTTACTCATCAATAAATCTGTTGGCTATCCATTCATTGATCTATTTTTTTATTACATCACTTATTTGGGTGATGGCAATATGGCCATTGTTATTTTGCTTTTGGTCATAATCTACAATATTCGCATTGGCATTTATTGCACTGTTGTTTGTATCATTGCCAGCTTGTCTTCGGTTGGATTAAAACATTTCTTTTTTGATGATGTGAACCGACCATTTTTCATTTTCACTTATTTCGAACACATTCAATTAAAACTGGTTGATGGGGTGCAATTATACATTCACAATAGTTTCCCTAGCGGACATGCTACCCAAGCCTTCGCCATTTTTATGAGCTTGGCATTTTGTTTATCAAATCAAAAAATAAAATTGCTATTGTTGCTTCTCGCTTTATGCACAGCTTTTAGTCGGGTGTATCTTTCTCAACATTGGCTGCAAGATGTTACGGCGGGCAGCTTGGTGGGTATATTTTTTAGCATGCTGTTTTATTTTCTATTATACAAATATCCCGGATTAAACAAATTCAACCGCTCTTTTTTTCGAGGTAAAAAAAATTGAACCAACATACATTCCATACAAAAACAATTTATTTACTCATCGCCATTATTTCGGCCATCATCTTTATTCCCCTCATCGGCACATGCCCTTTGTTTGATTGGGATGAGAAATAAATTTTGCCGAATGCGCCAGAGAAATGTTGATGAGCAAAAATTACTCAGAGGTGCAATTGTACTATCAACCATTTTGGGAAAAACCACCCTTGTTTATTTGGATACAAGCATTGAGCATGTCTGTTTTTGGCATCAATGAATTTGCTGCACGATTTCCAAACGCCCTTTGTGGCATTGTTACTATTGTGAGTTTATACCGATTTGGGACACAATTTCAATCTTCAAAATTCGGTATCATCTGGTGCCTATTATATGTTGCAAGCCTCTTGCCGCATTTTTATTTTAAAACAGGAATCATCGATCCTTGGTTTAATTTATTTATCTTTTTATCAACTGTACACATTTACAAATTTTTACAAATTACTGACACAAGAGGCGCGTCAAAGCAAGCACTTTTGGCAGGCTTGTTTCTTGGTTTGGCTGTGCTTACAAAAGGACCGGCAGCCATTATTATCATTGCACTTACATTGCTGGTTTATTTGGTCCTTAGTCAAAAAACAAAAGTGCTTTTTAGCAAGCACATGTTTTTATTTGCCTTCACCTCACTCATTTTTTCGAGTTCATGGTTTATTGTTGAAATTTTAAAAGGCCATCAGAAAATTATTCTGGATTTTATTCATTATCAAATCAGGTTATTTCAAACCGGTGATGCCGGCCATGATGGCCCATTTGCGTATCATTTCTTGGTAATTTTAATTGGTTGTTTTCCTGCTTCCATCTTTTTTATTCAAGCATTGCTAAATAAATCCCAAGGCCCAAATCCTGCTTTTAGAAAACTTTTGCTCTGTTTGTTTTGGGTGGTGATTCTCCTTTTTTCAATTGTAAAAACAAAAATCATACATTACTCCTCACTTTGCTATTTTCCGCTCACGTACCTTGCTGCATCGGTTTTTATAGAGAAAAACAATTTTAAATTGAACGCCATTTTAAAAATTGTTTATTGGTTTTTGGCAACGAGTATATCCTTGGTTTTTATTTTGCTAACATTTGTTGATCGATTCAAATCGCAACTCATTGCCAAAGGATGGATTGGTGATGCAAATGCCATTTTAAACTTACAGGCAAATGGTGAGTGGAAAGGCTATGAATTCCTCATCGGTGTTATATTTTTCTTCGCATCATGGCTACTTTATCGGGCCTATACAAGGCGTCAATTCAAAAGTTTGTATCTAGGATTAAGCGCATTTACCCTGTTCAACATCTTGGCCATTGCCATTATTGTTCCTAAAATTGGACTTTACAGTCAAGAAGCGGCCATTGAATTTTACCGATTAAAGGCAAATGAAGATTGTTATATTGAAACCCATGCTTTTAAGAGTTACGCCCAGTTATTTTATGGCAAGCGCCAAACCTCGCATTTTGTGTGTGCTGATCAAAAAAACTATGTAAAAAAGCAACTCGATTTAATGGAAACTGAAGGGCACGCCCGCTCCAGTAGCTTCTCAACTGCTTATACCCTTTGGCTGGAAAATGGCCAAATTGATAAACCGGCCTATATTGTGGTTAAAACTGTGGAGAAACAACAAGTTGCCAAAAAAAGCCATTTTAGGCATTTATACGATAAAAACGGCTTTTCCTTTTTTATTCGGGAAGTCGGTTCAACTGTCAAATAGTCTTTCTTTTTTGTTGTGGCACAAATTATGAATTACCTTAGAGGAATTATAATTTTTGAGACTATGAATTTTGGAGAAATGAATGAATTGAGCTTTAATAGCGGTATAGACGATGACTCAGACTTTATACCCTTATTAAGTGCCGAGGATGAGGATAACATGCGCAATGAATCCATCCCCGAAATTCTGCCAATATTGCCGCTTCGTAACACTGTACTCTTTCCTGGGGTTGTAATACCAATTACTGTTGGTCGCGACCGTTCAATTCAATTAATAAAAGAAGCCAACAAAGCCGATAAAATAATTGGTGTAGTGGCCCAGTTAACCGATTCAACTGAAGAGCCAGGGGCTGAAGACATGTACAAAGTGGGTACCGTGGCCCAAATCATAAAAACACTGCGCATGCCCGATGGCAATACCACCATCATTATTCAAGGTAAAAAACGTTTTAGCATCGCGGAATATGTACAAAGTGAACCTTACCACAAGGCAAAAGTAAATGCCTTTGATGAAATTCGTCCAAATAAAACCGACAAAGAATTTCAAGCCATTATTTCCAACTTAAAAGAAACTTCCACACAAATTGTCAAAATATCGCCAAACATCCCTAGTGATGCTAGTTTCGCGATCAACAATATTGAAAGTCCTACCTTTTTGGTGAATTTTATTTCTTCTAACATGAACGCCAATACCGGTGATAAACAAAAAATGTTAGAAGTTCCCAATTTAAAAGAAAGAAGTTTGCTGGTACTTGAAAATCTCAACAAGGAATTACAAATGCTTGAATTGAGGCACCAAATTCAAAACAGAACAAAAATGGATTTGGATAAACAGCAACGTGAATATTTTTTGAATCAACAAATTAAAACCATTCAGGAAGAATTGGGTGGCAATAATTTTGAGCAAGAAATAAACGACTACCGCGAAAAAGCAAAAACCAAGAAATGGTCGACAGAAGTTAAAGAGGTGTTTGAAAAAAACGTGATGAAGTTGCAACGCATGAATCCCAATGCCGCTGAACATGGTATTCAAACCAATTATGTGGAATTACTTTTGGAATTACCATGGGATGAAATAACCGAAGATAATTTTGATTTAAAACACGCTCAACAAATTTTAGATGAAGACCACTTTGGTTTGGAAAAAGTGAAAGACCGCATCATTGAACACTTAGCAGTACTTAAATTAAAAGGCAATTTAAAATCACCTATTATTTGTTTATACGGACCTCCGGGTGTTGGTAAAACATCTTTAGGAAAAAGCATCGCCAAAGCTTTAAACCGCAAATATGTGCGCATGAGTTTAGGTGGATTAAAAGACGAAAGTGAAATACGCGGTCATCGCAAAACGTATATTGGCGCCATGCCGGGAAGGGTTTTACAAAATCTTAAAAAAATTCAATCTTCTAATCCTATTTTTATTTTAGATGAAATTGATAAAGTTGGCAATGATTTTCATGGTGATCCTTCTTCAGCTTTATTGGAAGTTTTAGACCCTGAGCAAAACAGCAATTTTTACGACAATTTCCTTGAAATGGATTACGATTTAAGCAAGGTAATGTTTATTGCCACTTGTAATAATTTGGCCACTATTCAACCCGCTTTGCGCGACCGCATGGAAATAATTGAAGTGAATGGTTATACCGTTGAAGAAAAAATTGAAATTGCCAAACGCCATTTATTACCAAAACAAGTTGAAGAGAGCGGTTTAAAAAAATCGCAATTAAAAATTAGTGATAAGGCCATTGAATTTTTAATTGATAATTACACCGGTGAAAGCGGTGTGAGAAATTTAGAAAAGAAAATTTCTAAAATTGCCCGCCACATGGCTGTGCACATTGCCAAGAATGAAGATTTACCTAAAATAACTGAAGAAAGCATTTTAAAAATATTAGGGCCTTCGCATGTAAAAGACAAATACCAAGGCAACGACATAGCCGGCGTAGTAACAGGATTGGCATGGACCCAAGTAGGAGGTGATATTTTATTTATTGAAACCAGCCTAAGCAAAGGCAAGGGCGGCAAATTAACCCTCACCGGTAATTTAGGAGATGTGATGAAAGAAAGCGCCACGCTTGCTTTAGAATATCTAAAGGCACATCCTCACATCATTGATTTAGATTCAGAAACATTTGAAACGCATAACATACACATTCATGTGCCTGAAGGCGGCACACCAAAAGACGGACCAAGTGCAGGTATTGCCATGTTAACCTCATTGGCAAGTGCTTTTACCAAACGTAAAGTAAAAAAAGCATTGGCCATGACCGGCGAAATAACTTTGCGCGGAAAAGTATTGCCTGTTGGTGGCATCAAAGAAAAATTATTGGCCGCTAAACGCGCCGGCATTAAAGAAATTATTTTGTGTGCCGACAATAAAAAAGATGTGGATGACATTAAACCTGAATATCTAAAAGGATTAAATTTCCATTATGTAACGCAAATGGAAGAAGTGCTTAAAATGGCTTTATTGAAGGAAAAGGCCATGGCTTAATTATCGACGCTGGATTAGCATCCATTCAAATTTGGCATTTAAATCTAACACAGATTTACTGCATACAACTGTGAAGTTTTGACCGGCAAGTATTGAATCACAATTTATTTCTGTTTCAATAGGACAAAATTTATTGTCCCATATAAGCACATCACCACTTTTCATTTGATTGACACTTTCTTTTGTGATCTTTAAATGTTGTCTTTCATCAAAGTGATCAATGTTTAATACTTCGCTGATATAATGGTGATTGTATAAAATTGGCGCAGCATGAATTTGTTTAGCATTTAAACATTTGGCCATTTCGATTAAAGACCTTTGTTCCTGGGTTAACCTCATGTCCTTGTTCCAATTGATGGCTGAGGGATTTGCTGTGAAAGGAAAAACAACAATGTACACAACAAGGATGGCTTGAATGTAAAACTTTTGTTTATGGTTACTTAAAAGCAAATGCTCTGTGAGGAAATTAAATCCATACAACGCCATGATTGCAAGCATCGGCATCATGCATATTAAGACCCTTTGCAAACCCATAGAATTAAATATTCCCAAATACCAGAATAAAGAATGCGCCGTAAAAAACGCAACAAATCCAAACCAAATTAAAACTGTAGTATAAGCATTCGATTTACTTTTAAAACTATGATAAATCATTACAAGAAATCCAATCCAAAACATGCCATAAATTGGCACACCACATACATTAACAAGTTTATCCACAAAATGAAATAAAGTGCCATTACCATACACACTGCTTAACTTAGCATAAGGAATTTTTGTAAACACCCATAATACATCGTGGTAAACAAAGTACCCTGCAATGCCGTACACAAAAGAACCCAGCAATAAAAATGGCAAATACTTCCAATGTGACTGATAAATGCCGTAAAGCGCAAAAACACCAATAATAATTAAGCCTTCTGAACGAACATAAGGCAAAAACGAAATGATGGTGAATGCAGTAAAATTTTTTTTCAAGTGCACAAAGTATAGTCCCAAAGCCACAAATAATGCGAATAATGGCTCTGTTAATCCCGAAAAAGTAAGGATATAATAGAGTGGAGAAAACAATAAGATGAGAAGAATTAATTTTGAATTTTTCAATCCCAAATGCTCAGCCAATTTGTAGGTTAAAAGTATGGTGCACAAATTAATGATTACATTAAAAAATTTCATGCCAACAAAACCAAATTGGGCAAAAGGTGAAGCCAATAACACAAAAACCGGTTTTGCCCAATGATCAAAGTATAATTCATGATGATAAGGCGCCCATTTTGCAAACAAGTAATGCGCAATACTATCACCTACATCACCGGTACCGTTAAAAAAGTAGATGATGACAGCACTGAGAATCAAATAAAATAATGAAAAACAAATATATAACTTTCTTAAACTGATAAGCTGGTTTATAGCGAAACTAACTCTTTTTGGTTAAAGACCAATGCAAAAAATGAGACTATTTATCTCCTAAAATAATATTTATAAATTTTAATGATTAATTGCGATATCCCCTAACTCTTCTCTTTCTTATCATCAGCCAATATTGGCATTTTTACCTTCTCACCCTTTTTAAGACCACTGAGTACTTCAATGTTAATGCCATCAGACAGGCCTGTTTTGATAAAACGTTTTTCAAAATGCTGCTTGCCTTTTTCAACTTCCACATAGGTTTTTTCTTTTTCAAATTGAATCACCCCTTCAGGAAGTGCCATCACTTTTTCTTTTTTCGCCAAAATAATATCGGCATTGGCCGAATAGCCGGCACGCAGAAAGGCTGAATTATCCTTACTGATGGAAGCCCGAATTAAAAACTGAATGGCTCCGTTTTCTGTCACCCCTTTTGGTGCAATGTATTCAAGTTTGGCTTTAAAACTTGATTTATCAATGGCACCAATACTCAATACAATATCCATACCGGCCTGCACTTTGCCCACTTCACTTTCATCCAATTTACCTTCAAAAATCATTTCACCCATATTGGCAACCGAGCAAAGTGTGGTGCCTTCGTTAAAGGTGTTGCTCTCAATCACTTGTCCGCCCTCTTTCACAGGCACATCCAACACCATGCCGGTAATGGTGGCC
>JBAXXZ010000062.1:0-8654 GCA_037127575.1 Bacteroidota bacterium
GTACATAAATATTCTTCACGGTTCTAAAAGCCAAGATGATTTATGATGCCAAGCACCCTATACGGGTTTCTGCGCCAGGGATGTGAAGGGTTTAGCTCTTTTTAGCGCTTGTCTCTTTAGCGCTAAAAAAGCCGTAGCAGGGAATTAAGCCTGTGGCTTAATTTGCCAGATTGTGTTAAGCGAAGCCTCCCTCCATTTGTCGGGATAAACTCCACAGCCCGGAAGGCGCCCAAATAATAATGTTTTGAATGAAATGCTTAATCCCAAAAATGCCAACGCCGCTGCCAATAAGCAATGCCTTGGATGTCGAAATCAACCAAGCTTGCCCTCGTTTTTTTATCGTTCCACAAATACACCGCTAAACTGGCTTGTGCATCGATGTTGCGGTGATTACTTCCCGCGTAATAGGGCGTGTAAACCGTGGTGCTTGAATCGGCTTCCATTAAAAAATCGGCAGCCGAAGTGGCATTGTAGGCCATGCTTTGGTGATTGTTTGCATTGTGCACCGCTATGCATGTTTGAATGTTGTTGGGCTTTTGGCCGTTTTTATATTTGCAACGCACCAATAACATTTGTCCTTCTTCGGGCAAAACCATGTGGTAAAAACTTTTACAGGCAAAAGGAAATTCATTCATGCTATCAATACGCAAGGGTAAATTTTGTGATTTAAATACCACGCTTTGTTCAATCACATAATCAAATGGGGCTCTGTGCGTGAACTGCGATTCAAATAATACGGAGTCCGGATTTTGTGCTTCTTGTGTTGGCTTTAGTTTTGAATAAAGCGAGTAGTGAATATTTTGGGCCTGTTTGCAATCAATTAAATAAGGGAAATAGTTTTTTGCGATGGCTTGAAACTGCGGCATGGCTGCGCCGAGTACCAAATAATTGCAAGCGCTGTTTTTTACAAAATTACTGAAAGCCTTGTAGGATTGGCAAACCGAATCGGTTGAAATGTAACAAGTGATATCACCGAATTGCTGCACGTACAATTTTTTCATAAAAGGATCGGCGTCAAAAAAAGCAGCAGCAACATTCTGCGAACCGTAAGTATTATTAAGTTTTTTGCTTTGTTCAAATTCGTAGGCATAATTGTTTTGTACAGCTTCGTGAAAAAAGTCTTTTTGCACATATGTTTGAAACAACAGCAGGGCCGTGATGCCGAACAATGCCAGCCGGTGTTTGATGCCTTGCAGATTTTGGAGCAGCGAACAAAAAAACAACAATATCGCCGTGCCGCCAAACAACATCACCGAGTTTTGAAAAATGGGTGCCCGCAACATCGAGTAGCCATAAATGATGGCGTAATTGACAATAAACACAATCAATAAAAACCACTGTGTTTTGCTGAGGTTTAATTTTTTGTCTTTTAGTAATACCATGAGCACCAACAATGAAAACAAGTAAAAGAGGTAACCGGTGCCCATGAGTACTTTTGCAAAAGTGTAAAAGGCATCCCAATACGGTTTGTCGAGCCAACCGTTTTGCGCAATGCCAATTCCGCCCAAGCCCAATTGCTGCAAGGTTACAGGCAAGTGAGGGCTATAAGCTAACAGCGTGCAGACCAAAGTAAGCAGGTATTTTTTTCGGATGTTGCTTGGCACAAGCACGAATCCACCGCCCAATACAGTGGCCGCAAAAAGCGCATTCATGTGGTGGTTAAGGGCCGATAACAAGGCAAACAAAAAGAGGAGTGCAAAGTGTTTGTTGTTGTTTTGTTGCGCACGAACGATTTCAAAAAAATGGTATAATAAAGCCAGACTAAAAAACACACCGCAACCATACATGCGTGCAACAGGGGCGTAGAAAACAAAGATGAGGGAGAAGGCCAAAAAGCTGACAAATAATTGGGCAGTGCTTTTTGAAAAATTATTCAATGCCAAGCGGTAGCCATACCACAAGCCGCCCAAACTGCAAAAGATAAAAGGGAGCTTGATGAGCCAGGCCTTGTAACCAAAAAACTTCACCACGTAAAATAAAAATACTTGCAAAAGGGCAGGGTGGGCATCGATTGAAATGCCGTTTTTAAGAAGCTCTGAAAAGCCGCTGAATTCGGTCCTTTCTAAAGCACTGAGTTCGTCGTATGTAAATTGGTAATCGAAGAGGGGCAATAAGCGCAGGATGGCGCTAATGATAAACACAAATAAAAAAAAGCCATGGGCTTTAAGCCTCTGAATAGTCATATTTATTATAAAGAGCTAATTTAAACAACTATCGCAAGTTAATGATGAATTCGTTTATTTAATCGAAAGAAAAGTTACCCAATCATTTTTAGTTTTTCGGGAGTTTTGAAACCTATATCTAACGTGATGTTACCTTGTGTCAAGGCTAGTATGATCTCAAAATATTTTTCTTTCTTGTTAAAGAAAAGAAACAATCCCGAGGTAAACTCGGGACACAAGGCACGGCGAACCCTTCCCGCTCTTATTTTTTGTTGAAAGACTTTCAAAGTAAACAAGGACGCCTTCGCTCGCACATTACAACGCTCACGGCATCCTTGAAACCACAGCCACCCCTCAATCCTGCCCATTGTGGCCTTTGATTCTTTCTACCAAAAAACAATTCACCCGCTTCGGCATCGCGCCGTGCCAAGCCCACCGCACGGGGAATTGAGATGATTGTAACAGTTTGCATTTGAGAACTGTGTGTGCTAAGGAAAATCAAAAGAACGAATTGCATGAAGATTTTAAATTCCTTGAAATCCGATTGGCCTTGTAAAATTTTGACTAGAAATCAAGCGGCTTCAAAAGCGTTTCAAAAATTTTGCATTTGAGCGGCTTGCATTTAACACCAAATTTTTGAAAAGGCCTGTGCGTTGAAGATTTGTCGCCTCTCGCGTAGCGCTTCAAATCTTCAGCTTGAAGCCGCGTAGATTTCTTCAAAATTTTACGCAGCCTTGATTTTTTGTTTCTTTTTTATCAAGAAAAAAGAAATAAGAAGATTTCTTATGGTAAGATCAAAAGCGCACAGGCAAGCACCAAGCCTTGATTTTTTGTCATCCGCACAGCCCCGCTCAAATGTGCCAAGCACATTTGCCGTTATCAAGAAAAAATAAAGGAAATAATTTAATATTTCTGCTCTTTATATAAGCTAGTTCAGATTTAAGCGCATTTAGCCTAAAAGCATTAATTGACAAGGAAAATATCTTTGTATTGCTTGCAACCCGGTGAAGCGCAGAATAACTGGAAATCGTAAATTGGTAAAAGATTTGAGATTGAAAGCAAATCAATAATTAACCCACCTTCATCATCCAACCAAAAGTATCTTGTAATTTTCCTTTTCTGATTTGACGAAGTGTTTCATCCACTTTAGGAGAAAAAGCTCTCTGTTCAACTGGGGTTAAGGCGTAGTCTTTACCATTGTGACCAATACCCACAATGTGTGCAATGGTAGCAGCGGTACCACAACCGAAAATTTCTTTCAATGTATTGTTATCAATGGCTTCAAACACTTCTTGTATGCTCACTTTGCGTTCTTCCACTTTCATGTTCCAACTGCGCGCAAGCTCAAGTACCGATTTGCGGGTCACCCCATCTAAAATGGTATCGCTTAGAGCTGGCGTTAATAATGTATCGCCAATCACAAACATCACATTCATGGTGCCGCTTTCTTCAAAGTACTGGTGTGTTTCACTGTCGGTCCAAATCACCTGCTGGTAACCTTTTTGTTGTGCCAATTTGGTAGGGTATAAACTGCGGCCGTAATTGCCTGCTGCCTTTACAAAACCTACACCGCCGTGCACGGCGCGGAAATAATTGGTTTCCACCAACACCTTAATTGGCTCGCCATAGTATTTACCGGCAGGACAACAAATGATAATGAATTTATAAGTATCTGAAATTTTTACGCCAATGGCTTCATCGGTGGAAATTAGAAAAGGACGGATGTATAAGCTGCCCGTATCAGAAGTGGGGACCCAAGCGGCATCTAGCTTCATGAGTTCCAATAAGCCACCCATAAATATTTCCTCAGGCACCTCAGGCATGGCCATGCGAATGGCGCTTTTGTTCATGCGTTTAAAGTTCTCTAAAGGTCTGAACAACGACACTTCGCCTTGCTCGTTTTTATAAGCCTTCATACCTTCAAAAATGGCTTGGCCGTAGTGAAGGGCACTCATGGCATAACTCAGAGGTTCGTCGCCATAAGGTTTAATATAAGCCTTTTGCCATTTGCCGTCGGCATATTCAGCCACAAACATGTGGTCGCTAAAGCATTTTCCAAAAGGAACATTATTGATGTCGTATTCGGAAACACGCGATTTTTTGATTTTATCTATTTGTATGTTAAAAGTGCCGGTCATAGCAAAGTTGTTAGAATAACAAATAACTACAAATTTTTTGAATTCGCAAAGAAATGGATAATGCTGAATGTTAAATTTTGGAGCTTATAAGGTGATATTTATTGAGGGAATGGAAGAGACGAACAGAAGGGACGGAAGAGACTGAAGGGATTTAAGACACAAGAGGCAGGACGGTAAGAGATAAGACTGGTATAACGTTTTATGGAACGCTGATGACACAGATGATTATGATGAAAGGGGATCGAAGCCCGGTGGCTGAGCTTGTCGAAGCCAGCGATACTAAATGTATGATTAGCTCAATTTGTATTGTGCCTTCGACAGGCTCAGGCACCGAATATTTTAGCCGCTCAGATTAACGAAAAGCCCGGTGGTTGAGCTTATTGAAAAGCCCGGTGGCTGAGCTTGTCGAAGCCAGCGATACTAAATGTATGATTAGCTCAATTTGTATTGTGCCTTCGACAGGCTCAGGCACCGAATATTTTAGCCGCTCAGATTAACGAAAAGCCCGGTGGTTGAGCTTATTGAAAAGCCCGGTGGCTGAGCTTGTCGAAGCCAGCGATACAATTTGTATGCATTGATCAACTTGTATTGTGCCTTCGACAGGCTCAGGCGCCGAAAATTTTTAGCTGCTGAGCTTAACGAAAAGCCCGGTGGCTGAGCTCGTCGAAGCCAACCGTTAGAAGAAACAAGAGGCAGGACAGCAAGAGATAAGACTGGTTTAACGTTTTATGGAACGCTTATGACACAGATGATTATGATGAAAGGAGTCGAAGCCCGGTGGCTGAGCTCGTCGAAGCCAACCGCTATGAGAAACCGAAACCTCCTTAATGCACTTTTAATTTGAATCGCATTCACCTTAGGGCCCTTAGTGCCTTAGTGGTTAAAAAGCGAACCGAACCAATTCAACATTCAACATTCAAAATTTATCATTTAAAATACTCCAATCTCAAAGCCTCCCCATCAAACACCGCATAACTGCAGTAATTGAACCACTCACCCAAATTGATATAACGGGCCTTGCCGTCAACATCCAAATCCAAGGGTAAATGGCGGTGACCGAAAATAAAATAATCGATGGCTTCTTTTTTTAAGTGTTCGCGGCAGTATAAAAACAACCACTCATTTTCATTGCCCAAAAACTTTTCATCACTGTCGCCGGTTATAACACGGCTGCGCTTCGAGCTTTTGCGGGCAATGTAAAAGGCCAAATTGGGATGCAGTCGCGTAAACAACCACTGACAGGTTTTACTGGCAAATATGCTGCGCAGTACTTTGTACCATTTGTCACCCGGACCTAAACCATCGCCGTGACCAATGTAAAATTTTTTGCCGTTATGTGTGATGTTAATGGCCTCATGGTGCACTTGCACATTGAGTTCTTCAGTAAAATAATCCTTCATCCACAAATCGTGGTTGCCGGTAAAAAAATGCACCTTAATGCCGGCATCAGTGAGTTCGGCTATTTTACCCAACAAACGTGTACTGCCTTTTGGCACCGTGTATTTGTATTCGTACCAAAAACCAAAAAGGTCGCCTACCAAAAAAATTTCTTCGGCATCGGCTTGTATGCTGCTTAACCAAGCGCAGATTTTTTTCTCACGGGCTAAACTCGATGCTAAACTCGGTACACCCAAGTGAAAGTCGGAGGCAAAATATAGTTTCTTCTTTGTCAATTAAAAAAAGTTTGAAGCAATAAAATTTTTCGGGTCTAATTTATGAATATTAAATGTAAATCGAATTCGGTTAAAAAACCCAACATTGTTTAATAATAAGGTGTTTTGAATATCCTTGCTGTAAAACAATGGAATATAAATGTCCACCACCTGCTGAATCAGCGGAATATTAATGCCTGCATCCCACAACATTTTTTCCTTTAATAAAAATTGTCCGTCGCAGGCCATGATATCAGCGTAAACCTTCAAAGGCAATTTCCCTATTTTCGGTGACTTTAGCTGTATTGAAGCCATCCAAGTACTGCTGCGTCCCAAAGGGGTCCACACTTTTAAATTGCCGTCCTTTTCGGTAAACTGACTAAAGGCCAAACCGGTACTTTCATTTCTACCCAAATAATTGTAGTTAAACAAATAATCATCATAACCGTTATAACCTGAAGGCCTGAAAGCATAAAGTCCGCGCGACATCAAAGACCCGCTTAAAAAAGTACCAAAAAAACAATTGATTTCCATTTGTTTTTTGTCGCTCACATTGTAACGGTAATTTAATTGTAAGGATATTTTACTCACCGAATTGGCTTGTTGTAAATCGGCGGTAAAATGGTAAGGATCAAACAAACGTTTGTTTTTTAATTCATAATGCAATTGGTTCACCATGCGGAATTCGTTTTTTTTCGAAAGCGTGTAAGTTTCAACACCCGCTGCACTTAAGGTAAATTTATTGTCGGCTGTTTCGAGCAACACATTGGTATTGCTTACACGTAGCATAGAATTCAGTTTTGAAGTGGCCAAGTGTTTAAAATCAAATTGCACAAAATTGTCCACTTTATAATATTTAAACAATTGGTCTGCCGCATTAATGCCCGCAGCTTTCGGACGATAACGGTCGTAGTTAAACGATTTTACTTTGCTGCCAATACTTATTTGGCGAAAGATTTTTTTAGGAAAAATATTGTAAGTCAGTTCCCCGAATCCAAGCAACTGTTTTGAAGCCGTGCCAAAATAAGGCGCCAATACATATTCTACTTTTTTTCTAAAAAAGCCAATGTTGTGAAGCGCCAAGCCCACTTCTAAACCATCATAAATATTACTGCCCACTATGGGCAAATAATTGATTTGGTTTTTTGAGGCATCGGGATAGGTCGATAAGAGCGAGAATTGAAAGGGTTTGGCTTTTCTAAACAATCCTTTGCTGCGCGAATAATTGTTGCGCCTGTTGTTTTCAATGAGTTTTTCATCACCGTCAATTTTAAAACAATCAACTTCCCCGGGCGGAAAATTTAAAGTTCTTTTTTTGGTAAATCCGTCGAACCACACATCGCCCACCAATCGCCCATCTTTATAGCCACTGATGTTAAACGGAATGATAAGGCCTGTTTTGTTTTTAATGTTAATGGCATAACCCTGCGCCGCATTGCCGCGCACCTTTTTTATTTTATAATCAAAAGGATCGGTGGCTGAAATTAAATGGGTGTTCAACCACTCCAAATTAAATTGTCCGCCCTCCGCCAACACATCATACAAATCCTGTGGCTGCGGATGTTTAAATTTAAACTTTTGATAATACGCTTGCATGGCCCTGTCGAAGTTGGGGGGCGTCATGTAAGCCATTAAATAATCAAATACCAGAGGGGTTTTGCCATACACAATGCTGCCATAATTAAAAGCACTATAAGCTTCCGAATGCAAATTAATGGCCTGATCAACATTGCTTAAATGCGACAAATAATACATAAATTCTTTTTCCTTCCAAATAGGCACCTTGTTCAGATGAAATAATTTAAAGGTGCTATCCCTTCCAATAAATTGTGTAAGCTTCGCATTCGGATAATATTTCTGAATGTAGCGCATTTCGTAAAATGAATTAATGCCTTCATCCATAAAAGGGTAATGTCTTTCATCACTGCCAAGAATGCCGTAAAACCAATTGTGTCCCACTTCATGTGCAATGGTCACATTCAAATCAAAAGCATTGCCCATATCGCCAATCACCGTAATTTCGGGATACTCCATGCCCCCGCCCGCCATGATGGTGCCATCAACTGCCGTAACATGGTTATAAGGATAATCACCCAACAACGACGAATAAAAATCGGTTGCAGCATTCACATAGTTGAGTGCATTTTTCCAGAGATTAAAATTTTTATCGGTAAAAAACACCCAAGTATCCACAGTTCGTTTACTCTCAGGCAATTGTATTTGATCATGCAATGCATAAAAACGTTTGTCGGCAAACCAAGCAAAATCATGCACGCGGTATTGTTTAAAGCGTATGGTTTTTAACTTGGCCGATGAAGGCGGAAATGCCATGCCATCTTTAATGCGTGTATTTTTTTCAATGGCTTCTATGGTTTGTTTTACACGTCGGTTTAAAAAGTCTTCTTCTTTTTCCGCATCAATTCTATCGCCGGTGGCCGCCAACACATAATTATCGGGCAAAGTAATGCGCACATCAAAACTGCCAAACTCCGAATAAAATTCTCCCTGATCCAAATAGGGCATGGCATGCCATCCTTCATTATCGTATACCGCCGGCTTCGGATACCACTGCGTCATAAAATAAGCTTCACCGCTGTGTCCCAATCGCGAAAAGCGTGCATCGGGTATCTTCACAAAAAAATTGGTGCTAATCACAATGGTGTCGTGGGGCTGCAATGGCTTGTCGAGGATGAGTTTGGCGA
>JBAXXZ010000063.1:0-8630 GCA_037127575.1 Bacteroidota bacterium
CTTTTTAACCGGCAGTGCCACTGATCCTGATGGTGATGCATTAACTTATTCTTGGGAAGAAATGGATGCTGGTTTAACAACCAGCAGTTGGAATACAGGTGCAAAGCCTTATTTCCGTTCATATATACCTACAACAAATGTGACGCGCTTTTTCCCAAATGCAACAGTAGTTAACAGCGGTAACTATACCGGCACACGTGGCGAATATTTACCAAGTACTGCACAAACATTAAACTTCCGTTTTACAGCCCGCGACAATAAAATGGGCGGTGGCGGCGTATGCTATGCAAGTAACCAAGTGATTGTTGATGCATCAGGACCCTTTACCGTAACTTATCCAAGTGCAACAGGGGTTGTATGGTATTCGAGTGCTTTGGATACCGTGAAGTGGGATGTGAATGGTACTGATCAAGCCCCGGTGGCATGTGACTCAGTGCGCATTTTAATTTCGTTTAATAGCGGCACCACATACTCTGTATTAATGGCATCAACACCAAACGATGGTTATCAAATGGTAACAGTGCCAACCGTTAGTGCGAATATTACTACTTGCCGCATTAAAGTTGAAAGCAAAGGCAATGTGTTTTATGATATTGGCAACAATGTGTTTACCATCACCACCGATGCACCACCACCACCATCTGATGTGAATGTAAAAGTGATTAGTAAAGAAAATAATCTTGGTTTACAAGTGTATCCAAATCCTTTTAAACAAAGTATTTATTTAAGTGCTTCTACTCTAAACAGTAAAGAGCTTACCAATCTAACAATTCGCAATGTACTCGGACAATCGGTATTTCAAAACCAATACAAAAACAAATCGCAATTAAATGAAGATTTGAATTTAAGCGATTTACCAAATGGCGTGTACTTTATTCAATTGGTGAATGGCAACCAGCAATCCATGATTAAATTGGTGAAGGAATAATAACATACTCACATTTGAATTTTAAACCCCTTTTGAAAAAATGGGGTTTTTTTCTTACTTTTAATTATGATTAATGCTATTTGTGAAAAGTAAATGAATGTTTCAATTATGCTTTAAATTCATTTTATTAAGTGATTCCATTAAAGACCCATAAAATCGTTTTAATTTATTTTCTTATTTTAAGTATTTCCTTTTGCGCTCAAAACGAAAATAGAAAATGGTATTTTGGTTCTAACGCCGCCTTAGATTTTAATGGTGCAAGTGTTACGCCAATTATGAATAGCGTTATGGGAGCACCTTCTGCTTGCACAAGTATTTCGGACCAAAATGGAAATTTGTTGTTCTATATACATTCATCAACAATCTGGACACAAAACAACGTGGTTATGCCAAATGGCAGTATTTCCGGAAATCCAGGTTTATCTCAGTCAGTACTTGCGCTAAAAAAACCCGGCTCTTCAACTTTATATTATGCCTTTGCGTTAAATTTTTCATCTTCAGGAACCGGCTTGCTTTACTACGTAATTGACATGTCACTGGCAGGTGGCACTGGCTCTGTGGTTTCCAATACATACATGACTGTTCCAAATCATGTTTATTCTTCAGAAAAAATAACTGCCACCAAACATTGCAATGATGTTGATTATTGGGTTGTAGTTCACCCCAAGGATAAACCCGAATTTTATTCATACTTAATTTCAAGCACAGGTGTCTCGAATAGTCCAGTTGTTTCACAGGTTGGTCAAGACACGATTAGTGGCCCCGGATACATGAAAATTTCACCTACAGGCAAAAAAATTGCTTTAATTGGCAAGAGGGGGGATGTAATCATTCACGACTTCGATAAATCAACCGGAGCCGTATCAAGCAATTCAGTTGTTTTGACAGGTACAAATAATGCTTACGGTCTTGAATTTTCGCCGGACGGCACAAAACTATATATGTCAACAGGAAAAATTGGCAATACTCTTCTTTGGCAGTGGGATCTTTGTGCTTCTAATGGTTCGGCTATAAATAATAGTAAACAAATAATATTTGCAGCTAACAATACACAAAATGGGGCATTACTTTTAGGACCGAATGGCAAAATTTACAAAGCAAGAAATGGCGTTGATACTTTGGGCGTGATCAATAATCCAAATGCAGCAGGCGTTAATTGTAATTACCAAAATAGTGGCCAATCACTTGGTGGCAATGGCAGCGGCTCAGGATTACCTAATCAAGTTGCTAAAACGTTTAAACCCCAAGTGACAATTAATGCCACTTTAAATTGTCAAAATGTTTTATTCAGCAGTGGTAGTACTGGTCAATGCACAGCTTTATTAGTTAACCCAAATTATTATGTTTGGGACTTTGGTGAGCCGTTAAGTGGCAGTGCCAACTCCTCCACTCTATCAAATCCAAGTCATACATATAGTAGCACTGGTTCATTTACAGCAATCCTAATTCAATATTACAATTGTTATATTGATACAATTTATAAAACAATTCAAGTTTCAAACAGCAATCCAACAATTAATATCAGTGGTTCGTCAACCATTTGTGCCGGTGAAAAATTAACACTAAATGCTTCAGGCAATGGTATTCTTTCCTACCAATGGAACACAGGAAACACAAGTAATACATTAGCAATCGTTCCAACAACAAATACGGCATATATTGTGAATGGCACAAATGCACAAGGATGTGTTGCTACAAAGTCAATTAATATTCAAGTTAATAAATGCCTTTCAATAAAGTCAAATTCAGAAATCCCTAATTTCTGCTTGTATCCAAACCCAAATTTAGGTGAGTTTGTTTTAAACACAGACGCAAAAAAAATAAATGAAATTAGAATTATTTCTCTTATCGGTGAAGAGGTTAATATTTTAACCCATCAATTTAATGACTCACTAATTAGAATTGATTTAAAGTCTGCGAACCCTGGTATTTATATTTTAAAAATTAGAACTGAAGATGCCATTTATTATAAACAAATAATTAAGGCACAATAAAAAAGGAAGCCTTCTGGCTTCCTTTGTGTTATAGTGAATTCTTTGCTTATTGATTAATCAACAATTTAAAACCCTTGCCGTGAATGTTAATGATTTCCACTTTGGTATCATCTTTCAGGTACTTGCGTAATTTGGCAATGTACACATCCATGCTTCGGCCGTTAAAATAATTATCATCGTGCCAAATTGATTTAAGGGCGAAAGTTCTATCCAACACATCATTTTTATGCACACATAACAAACGCAACAATTGGCTTTCTTTGGTGGTTAATTTTTGTTCTTCGCCATTGTGTTGCAATACTTGTTTTTCGGCGTTAAATTGGTACTTACCGATTTTAAAATCAACTTCTTCACCGGCCGAAGAACGCATTTTGTTGGTACGACGCAAAACTGCGGTAACGCGTGCCAATAATTCTTCCATGCTAAATGGCTTTGTAATATAATCGTCGGCACCGGCATTAAAACCTTCAATGGTGTCTTCCTTCATGCTTTTGGCAGTTAGGAAAATAATCGGCACGTTTTTATCTGCCACACGAATTTCTTTGGCCAAAGTGATTCCGTCTTTTACAGGCATCATCACATCAAGTAACAATAAATCGTAAGTACCTTTAAAGAACACGTCACTGCCTTTTTTTCCATCTTCGGCTAATTTGGCTTCAAAGCCTTTTGCTTCGAGGTATTCAAGTAATAGAGGCCCCAAACTTGGATCATCTTCGACTAATAATATTTTTGTTTTAACAGTATCCATATTTTATTTGTTAAAATGATATGATTAAAGGTATAAAGTAAAAGATGTGTTTTAACAAAATTAACAATTATTACGTAATTGGCAAATGCACATTAAAAGTGCTGCCCTTGCCTACCTCGCTGTTAACCGAAATGGTGCCATTGTGTTTCAGAACAACGGCCAGTACATATGATAAACCCAAACCAAAGCCTTTTACATTATGCACATTGCCGGTTGGTACACGGTAAAATTTATCAAATATTTTGCGTTGGTTTTCTTTTGAAATGCCAATGCCATTATCTTTAACCTGCACCATGATGCCTTCAGCGGTATTAAAAGTAGTGATTACTATTTCAGGAGTGCTGCTCGAATACTTAATAGCGTTATCAATTAAATTAAAAATGATGTTGGTAAGATGCACCCTATCGGCTTGTAATTTAAATTTCTGCGCACCTAATTGTGTGTGAATAATGCCGTTTCGTTGGTCGATTAATAATTGGGTGTTATTGATGGCGGTATTGATGATTTCATGCACATCTACTTCGCTGCGTTTGAGTTTAAATTCCCCTTTATCCAAAATGGAGGTTTGTAAGATGCTTTCCACCAAAACACTTAATCGTTTGTTTTCATCACGAATCATTTTTAAAAACCTGCTCTGTTTTTCAGGTGTTTGTACAATGCTGGCATCTGAAAGCATTTCGCTGGCCAAAGAAATGGTACTGATGGGTGTTTTAAACTCATGGGTCATGTTACTGATGAAATCGTTTTTAATTTCAGAGAGTTTTTTTTGTTTTAAGTTGTTTGCGGTGATATAATAAAACGACAATATCAAAATGATGATTACAATGACTGAAGTAATGAGGAAAGGCCACATTTGTTTAAACACATAACCCTTTTGAGATGGGAACACAACAATTAAATATTCTGATTCAACAAAGCGGTTACCGGGCGACAGATTCACTTTGTAATGGTCAACGCCCAAAGAATCGCTCACGTTTTCGGCCTGCTGCAAATCGCTGTGGTGTGGGCTGCCGGGGTAAAGTGAAGTTAGATAATAAATATAATTTGCTTTGATTTTTTGTTTTAATAATTCGTGTTTCAAAATGGAATCCAACAACATTGTATCCACTTTTAAATTATAATCGTTGTAAAAATCTTCGGTGAGGGTGCGGTTAAAGAAACTTACTTCGTTGGGGAAATTTTTAAACAAATCATTGCTGCTGGCTTGTCCGCCGGATTGCTGATTACGAATACGTTTTAAAAAACCATTGGCCGTGGCATTAAATTCAAAAAAAGTTGAATCTTTTGAAATGTCTTTGGTGGTGAGTCTGCTTACTTGATGGCCATTGCTGTCAACGCTTAATTCCTCACTTAAACGAAATGAAATGGGATCCTTGATATTCATTCGGTTTAAGGCCGCGATGCCTTGTGTGCGTTTGGTAATGCGCGTGTAATTGCCGCGGTGACTAAGTTTTTCGAGTTTGCTGGAGGTCATGTTCAAGGCTTTGTCAACACGGTCTTTAAACAAATCTTGACGTGCATCAAAATCATTTGAAATCCAAAAAACCTGAAAGCAAATGAGCACCAACAAGGCCAATGAAAAGGAAATGGAGATGATGGTTACCAGCGGTTTATTCATTGCAACAAAAGTAATGGAATTTGAAGTGACATGGCCTTAATAAATGCAAAATAAGCTGCTTTGTTAGTCTAAAATTTTTACTGAGGTGGATACGCCATTTTCGGTGACATAACATTTTAAGCGGTCGGTGAAGATGTATGGTTTGTAAATTGATTTATTCAAAAGCATGCGTAAACACTCTTGCACGCCTTCGATGATGCTCGGGTGCGGATGCATCATGTCGGCCAATTCGCGAATGCCTTGGTTGGTGTAAATTAAATAAGCAACAGCCTGAATGGCGCTGCTGGCATGTTCTCCAACCACACGCATGCCTAAAATACGCATGGCATTATCGTTGGTAACAATAATTTTAAAAAAGCCTTTGGTTTTGCGCATGGCGATGGCTCTGGCATTGGTGGCATAATCCAACTTCACTACTTTGTGCGGAATGCCTTTGGCTACCAAATCTTGTTCGTTAATACCAACTGCTGCCACTTCAGGATTTAAAAACATGATGGTGCTAATGTTTTTATAATTTAATGGTTTCACCAATGGACCAAACATTCTTACAACAGCGTGTCGTGCTTCACGCTCACCCACATTTACCAGTGCTACTTCGGTAGTAACATCGCCGGCCACATAAATATTACTGATATTGGTTTGGGTATCGTCGTTCCAAATGCCGCCGCGTTCATTCATTTTAACGCCAATGTTCTCAATGCCAAGTCCAGCCACATTCGGCGCCCTACCAATTGAAATCAATGCTTTGTCAACCAGGTGCACCTCTTTGTGACCGTCTTTAAACGACAATTCATATTCTACCTTGCCATCTTTTACTTCCATTCGCACCAAAGATGCACCGTGGTGAACATGGGCGCCTTGTGCTTCGAGGTTATCGGTCACCACATTGGCCACATCTTCATCTTCAAAAGGTAAAATGCGTTCAGCTTTATCGATTAAATAAACCTTGGTTTTTCCGAAAGCCGAAAAGATGGTTGCAAATTCACAACCAATTACGCCGGCACCTAACACCACCATGCTTTGTGGAAAGGCATCAAAATTGATGATGCCGTCGCTGGTGACAATAATTTTTTCATCTACCTGAATGTTGGCCGGTTTGCGCGGACTGCTGCCTGTTGCAATGAGAATGTTAGAGGCACTGATGGATTTAACTGTCCCATCTTCTTTAGTAAGTTGAACAGTGTTTTTATCAATGATATAGGCGGTACCTTTTTCGTAATAAAAAAGTTTGTTTTGTAATTTTTGTAGCAGTTGCAAGTGTACGCTCATTTGTGTTTTGCGTTCAAAAACAGCTTCGTCTACAATTTTGGAAAAATCGTTGAATTGGGCTTCAAAACTTGGAATCACTTCGCGAATGGAAGCCACTTTTAAAGCCTGTTCCCACAAAGTTTTTGAGGTAAGCACGCCACTATAAACACCGGCGCCGCCTATGCGTTTCTTTTCAATGAGTAAAACTTTTTTACCAAAGTCTATTGCTCGCATGGCGCCTGCATAACCGCTTGGTCCGCCACCAATCACTATTAAATCGAAATGTTCCATAAGAGGTTGAAATTACACTAAATTTTAAATTATTTTGAGCGATTTCGATTATTTGCTCGTGTATCACCAATGGGACTATGCCTTCATGTCAAAAGATGAAATAAGACAGATTAAGTTACAGCTTGTAAATCAATTCATTATATTATTTTCTAATTAACAGAATTTGCCTATTTTTGCAACCCAATAAATTAAAATTATGAATGACAGTATTATTTATTTAGTTCCTGCACTTGGAATTATAGGATTGATTGTGATGGCCATTAAATCAGCTTGGGTAAGCAAGCAAGATGCAGGCGATAAAAACATGCAAGAATTAGCAGGCTATATTGCTGATGGCGCCATGGCTTTCTTAAAAGCAGAATGGAAAGTGTTAAGTATTTTTGTGGTTTTTGCTGCAGCTTTATTGGCTTATTCAGGAACCATTCATGAGGTAAACGGTTTAGAAATTCATTCGAGTTGGATTATTTCTGTCGCCTTTGTAATTGGCGCTGTATTTTCAGCCACTGCAGGTTATATTGGTATGAAAGTGGCGACCAAAGCCAATGTGCGTACAACGCAAGCAGCGCGTACCAGTTTAAAACAAGCTTTAAAAGTGTCTTTTACCGGTGGAACCGTTATGGGACTTGGTGTTGCTGGTTTAGCTGTTTTAGGTTTAGGCGGTTTATTCATCGCATTCTTAAATATTTTTGCAGGCTTAGGTGCCAATACCGTTAAAACAGCCATTGAAGTGTTGACCGGGTTTTCTTTGGGTGCAGAATCAATTGCTTTATTTGCCCGAGTTGGTGGTGGCATATACACCAAAGCTGCCGATGTTGGTGCTGATTTAGTTGGAAAGGTTGAAGCAGGGATTCCTGAAGATGACGTACGTAATCCAGCTACTATTGCCGATAACGTAGGTGATAACGTAGGTGATGTTGCCGGAATGGGCGCCGATTTATTTGGTTCTTATGTAGCCACTATTTTAGCGACCATGGTACTTGGCCAAGAAATTACTGTTGTAGATAATTTTAATGGTATGTCACCAATATTATTACCTATGGTAATTTGTGGTTTAGGAATTATCTTCTCAATTGTAGGCACTTGGTTTGTTTCCATTAAGGATGATAAATCGAACGTTCAAAACGCTTTGAACATGGGTAATTGGTCATCGATGATTTTAACAGTAATCGCTTCTTATTTTGTAGTGAATTGGATGTTGCCTGACACTTTAAGTTTACGTGGTTACGAATTTTCTAAATTGGACGTGTTTTTAGCTATCGTGGTAGGTACCGTTGTTGGTGCCATCATGAGTATAGTAACTGAGTACTACACAGCAATGGGTAAAAAACCAGTACTTTCTATTATTCAACAATCTTCTACTGGTCACGCTACTAATATTATTGGCGGTTTATCGGTAGGTATGAAATCAACCGTGATTCCAATTTTAACCTTAGCTGCAGGTATCATGGCTTCTTATCACTTTGCCGGTTTATATGGCGTGGCTATTGCTGCTGCCGGTATGATGGCGACTACTGCAATGCAATTGGCGATTGATGCTTTTGGTCCTATCGCCGATAACGCAGGAGGTATTGCCGAAATGAGTCAATTACCCCCTGAAGTACGTGAGCGCACCGATAATTTGGATGCCGTAGGTAATACCACGGCTGCAACCGGAAAAGGTTTTGCTATTGCTTCTGCTGCTTTAACATCTTTAGCTTTATTTGCAGCCTTTGTTGGTGTAGCAGGTATTAGCGCCATTGACATTTACAAAGCGCCGGTTTTAGCCGCTTTATTTGTGGGTGGAATGATTCCGTTCATCTTCTC
>JBAXXZ010000064.1:0-8617 GCA_037127575.1 Bacteroidota bacterium
ATTTAAACCTGCTTGATTGTTGTACGGATTTCTTTTCTCGAAATACAATACAGCTTGATCGCCTTGTGCATAATCGTATATTTTTTTAAAAATTAAAGCTTCATCATCGGCCGGTTTAAAAGTAAAAAACAATAAAAGGATGGCATTTAAGATGAAAGTGAATTTGACAAATCCCCTGGATGAAACCAATTTTCCAAATTTATTTTTGCTGATGTATAAATACTCAATAAATGAGCAAAGTATAAAAGGCATAAAATATAATAGCGGAAAAAGAAATCTCAATTCTTTATGTCCTACTAAAAGATGTAATATTATAAAAGGCAAGCACATCCAAGTAATTAAACTTTTTGAATGTTTGAAGAAAAAATAAATAAATGCGGCCAAAATAATTAAACTAAATGGCGGAATTAATTGGAGAATACTTTCGGTTATATAAAAATAAAAGGGAGCAGTGCCAAAATTATTGGCCTTGTTTTGAAAAAGATTTTCGTTCAAATAATTCCACCACGAAAAAGTAAAGGTGTCATAAAGCCAGTAATCGCAATAATAGCCAAATACCAATGCCAAGGATAATCCGAAAAGGAGAAGTGTTATTTGTTTGTAGCTTATTCTTTGAATCCACAGCAACCAAGCGGCCAAACCGATGATAAAAAACAATGTTTGAAACCGAATACAGAATGCCAAACCAAATAAAACGCCGGCCAATAAATACCGCGTAAATTTAATTTGTTCATGTTGCTTGTAAATTATGATGACTGATAAAACAAAAACCGAAACGGAAAAATTCTCAGAAGAAAAACGGGCATGGAAATAAGGCATACACCATAATAACAAACCGCAAAACCACAGTAGTTTTTTAAAACTTTCAGATTCGAATTTTGGTTCAAACAATTTTAAAAACTTAACAAGCACAAAAAAAGAAAAAATAGATTGCAGTACGCGTATTAAAATGGCAATGTGAAAGGGATTGTTGATGCCAATAGAAAAAAATAATTTAGAAATACCAAAGACAATTAAAGGTTGTATGCCACTGCGCATCTTGGCTGCAAATTCCCATGGCAAATCGTTCAACTGATTTATTTGCAGCTTATATCCTGCAAATTCATAAATCTGAAATAACTCATCACAATGGTGATGGCCAATACTATAAACAGCTGCAAGTAGGTGAAATAGAAAACCAAAAATAATTATTTGGTTTACGCTTAACTTCAAGACTAAAATTTAAATAATTGCGCAACTATACCTGGTACAATACCCACTATGAGTGTAACAAGTCCGGCAACAATAATGGTAAACTTAATCGGCATTTTAATTTCAACCGCAGAATCAATTTCTGCGTTTTTAAAGTACATAGCGATAATTACTTTCATGTAATAATATACCCCAACACCTGAAGTGAGTACTGCCAAAATAAGCAACCACTTATATGGCGTTCCAATCATATTTGTAAACACAAAATATTTTCCGAAGAAACCGGCTGTAATTGGAATTCCAGCCAATGACAACATTGCCAAAGCCATAAAAAAAGCCAACATTGGATTTCGTTTAGATAAGCCATTAAAAGAGCCAAAACTATCATCTCCTCCGTTATTAGACATAACATGTAGCACTGCAAAGGCTATGATGCTTCCCCCACAATATGCCAACGAATAATAAATTAAGGCATCCAAAGAACTATTGTTTCGAACATTCGCCAATACTACCATTAACATAAAAGCTGCATGGCTGATGCTTGAATAGGCCAGCATACGCTTTACACTGCTTTGTGTGGCGGCCGTAAAGTTTGAGATGATTAATGATAAAGCAATAATCAGTGCTAAGATTGATGACCAAACAGGACTACTTAATGCAAATGCCAACAAGAACAATTTAAATATTGCAGCGAAAGCCGCAGTTTTTACCACTGTACTCATTAAAGCAGTAATAAGTGTTGGAGATCCTTCGTAAACATCGGGTGCCCAAAAATGGAAAGGTGCAGCAGATACCTTGAAACAAAATGCAATAAGCATAAAGATGACACCTACATGAAAGAACTTTGGTAAGTTGCCTTCATTATTGGCCATATAGTTGGAAATTGTTTGAATGTCAAAGCTTCCGGTTGCACCGTAAATTAATGCAATGCCAAAAAGCAAAACAGCACTTGCAAATGAACCCATAATTAAATATTTGAATCCGGCTTCGTTGCTTTTTATATCGCCCTTTTTACTTGCGGCTAAAACGTATAATGGAATACTTAAGATTTCAACACCTAAAAACAAGGTGGTCATATTTTTAAATGCAGTGAGCATTAAAGCACCTACTAAGGCAAACAAAACAAGGGAATAGTGATCGGCAACATTGGTGTCTTCGTGGAAATAATCATTGGCCATGATAAACCAAAAGAAAGCAGTGCACAAAATGATGGCCGAGAAGGCCAATGCCGGCCTGTCGAAAACAATCATGTTGTCAAAATAGGATATACTCATCGTGGCATTCCATTCAAAATAATTGGCAATCAAGGCCGCAATAATTCCAATAAGGGTTAAGGGCAAAATGATTTTTTTTACTTTAAAAATTTCGGCTAGCATGGCTAGTAATCCGAGTGCGCTTATTATTAAAAGTCCTTTCATTGTCTGCTTTTCAATTCTAAAATTATTTCATCAATGCAATAATACTTCTTGTTCCTTGCTCAGCAATATCATTGAGTGGTTTAGGGTAAACACCAAAAGCAACAATCGCGACACAAATAATCACCAATACTATTTTGTCGTTTGTATGCAATGGTCCAAAAGCCAGGCTTGAATCCTTTTTATCGCCCAGCATAATGTTTTGATAACTCCTTAACATATACACTGCCCCAAGAATGATTGTTAATCCTGCAAAGGCAGCCATTGTTGCGCTATATTGATAAACACCATTGATGAGTAAAAACTCACCGACAAAACCGTTTGTTAACGGCAGTGCCACGGCACCTAATACAATGATTAAAAACAACACTGCAAAATTGCCATTCATTGAACGAATGCCGCCCAATTTATCAATCTCTCTGGTACCTGTATGACGCATCAAAATGTCGGCGATAAAAAATAAACCAACTACGTTTACACCATGCGCCAACATTTGCATTAAGCCTCCTTGAATGCCTTGTTGATTTGCAGAAAGAATACCGGCCGAAATTAATCCAACGTGCGCAATTGATGAATAAGCAATTAAACGTTTATAATCTTTCTGCGAAATGGCTATGATGGAAGCATAAATTATTCCAACTACAGATAAAGTGATGGCAGTGCCACCCCACTCTTGCAAGCCTAAAGGCACAACAGGCAATAACCATTTAATCACACCAAATGTTCCCATTTTAAGCATGATGCCGGACAATAACATGGTGCCTTGTGTAGGCGCCACAACGTATGTATCAGGCTGCCATGTGTGAAAAGGAAATACAGGCATTTTAATGGCAAAGGCGATGAAGATTAACCAAAAAACAGCGCCTTGTTGCGTAGCGGTGAGTGCGTGACCGGCACTGTATAAATCCAAAATGGCCCATGATTTATGTCCTTCAACATTGGTGTGGTTGTACAGATAAATCAATCCGATTAACATGAATAACGAACCAATTAAGGTGTAAACAAAAAACTTGAATGTAATGACCCCTCTGTTGTTGCTGCCCCATAACAAACAGATAAAATAAATCGGAATCAATGCCAATTCCCAGAAAACATAAAACAAAAATCCGTCATTGGCTGTAAACACACCAATTAATGCCATTTGCATCATGAGGATTAAAGCATAAAAACTGGATGGGTGATTTTCGCTTTTGTTGAAAGTGGTTAAAATAATTAAGGGCAACAAGAAGGTAGTTAATAATGCCATCAATAAACTCAAAGCATTGATTTCAATTGCGAAATGAATGTTTAATGATTCAACCCATACACAATTGTAAGATAGCAAACTCGAATCAGGATTCTGTTTGAATAAATAGAAGGCGGCTAAACCTAAAACAAACTCAATAACTGTAGCTGCAAGAGCAATTGTTCTTCCTGCATTCCCTTTACTGATAAAAAGAATGAAGGAACAGAACAGTGGAAAAAGTATTAATAAAACTGCTAACATAATCTATCGCTTACTTAACTAAAAAGGTTAATAATATAATCAGAACTACACCCATTACCATGCCTACCAAATAAAATCCAATGCTGCCGTTTTGCAATAAACGTACGGTATTACCAATTACTGTAACCGATTTACCTATTCCATTCACAATGGCATCGATAAATTGAATGTCCAAAAATTTATGGAAAGCACCTGAAAGAAAATCGATTGGTTTGCGAAACAAAGCATCGTAAATTTCATCCACATAATATTTGTTGTAAATCACCTTTTGCCAAGGTTTTAATTGGTCTTCGCGATCAACAGGGCGAAAGCCATTTTTCATAAACAACAAATAGGTGAAATAAATGATTGCCAAAGCACCGGCAACTGCCAATCCCATTAACATCCATTCTGTTTCGTGGTGAAGGGTTGAAAAATTTGGTCTTAAAATAATTGGTTCTAACTGATGACTCATCCAATTTTCCATGCCCCAAAATTCAGGCAATCCCAAGGCACCACCAACAACGGCCAATGCTGCTAATACCACTAACGGTATTGTCATCGACGCCGGTGATTCATGTAAATGGTGTTCTTGATTTTGGGTGCCTCTGAATTTTCCATAAAAAGTAAGAAACAATAAACGGAACATATAAAATGCTGTTAACATAGAAGTAATCATGCCCAACAACCAAAGCACCTTGCTGTGTTCGTAGGTATGGGCTAAGATTTCATCCTTACTAAAAAACCCGCTAAAAGGAGGCAAACCACTGATGGCGATGGTGCCAATTAACATGGTGATAAAAGTAATTTTGATTTTATCTTTTAATCCGCCCATTTTGCGAATATCTTGTTCGCCACCCATGGCGTGAATAACCGAACCGGCACCCAAGAACAATAAAGCTTTAAAAAAGGCGTGTGTGGTAACGTGAAATACCGCTGAGCTGTATGCGCCAACACCCAAGCCCAAGAACATTAATCCCAATTGTGAAACCGTTGAATAGGCCAAAATCTTTTTAATGTCGTTTTGAAACAAACCGATGGTGGCTGCAAACAAGGCTGTAGTAACACCAACAATTGCAACTGTTTCGCTGGCCACATCGCTTATTGAATAAAATACATTTGAACGCACCACCATAAATATGCCGGCAGTTACCATGGTGGCCGCGTGAATTAAGGCTGAAACCGGTGTTGGTCCGGCCATGGCATCAGGTAACCAAGTATACAAAGGCAATTGCGCCGATTTACCCATGGCGCCAATGAACAACAACATCGCAATGGTTGTGATAGTTGAAGTACTAACGGTTCCGGCTTTAACGAAAATGTCGGTATAAGTAACACTGCCGAAGGTTACAAAAATTAAAATGATGCCTAATAAAAAACCGAGGTCACCAATACGGTTCATGATAAAAGCTTTTTTAGCCGCATTGTTATAGGCTGTGTTTTTGTACCAGAAGCCAATGAGTAAATAAGAACACAAACCAACGCCTTCCCAGCCAATAAACGTAATCATGTAATTGTTACCAATCACCAATAAAATCATGAAGAAAACGAATAAATTTAAATAGGTAAAAAAACGCGAGTAGCCTTCGTCCTCCTGCATGTAACCTGTTGAATACACATGGATCAAAAAGCCGATGCCCGTAATGATTAATAAAAACCAAGTCGACAAAGGATCGATTAGGAACTGAAAAGGAATTTGTAAAGTGGCGGAATTAATCCATGAAAATACATCTACAATTTGTGACTTATTGTCGGCATGGTTTAATTCCATGAAAATAAGCAGTGAAACCACAAATGAAGCCAAAATGCTGATACAAGCAATTGTACCGCTTAATCCTTTCGAAATTTTCTTACCAAAAAACCCATTGATTAAAAAGCCTATCAAGGGAAATAATGGTACCAGTGCCGCGAGCTTTATCATAAAATAATGTCTTTTTACAATTAATTAGTTTTTCAGTTTAGTTAACAAATCTGTATCAATGCTTTTGATGTTTCGGTAGATCATACTTAAAATGGCCAAACCAACCGCCACCTCAGCGGCTGCCACTGCCATGATAAAAAATACAAAAACCTGACCATTTGAATCGTTGTGCAAAGTGCTAAATGCAACCATTAATAAATTCACTGCGTTTAACATCAATTCGATGCACATGAAAATAATGATGGTGTTTCTTCTTGCCATAACACCCACTGCGCCAATAATAAATAGAATGGTGCTGAGCATTAAATACATGTTGATTGATATTCCGTTGATCATAACTTCTTTATTTAATTTCTTTTTTACCTAACATAATCGCACCTACAAGTGCCGACAATAATAGCACCGACACAATTTCGAATGGGAATAAAAATTCTTTAAACAATACCTTACCCAAATTACTTACCAAACCTATATCAGAGTGACCGTATTGCGTTAAGTTGATTTGTTCGGTACCTTTTAAAGCGCCCACCAACACAAATAATAACAAACCGCCTGCTACACCGGCAATGAGTTTCAACATCGGACTCTTCTGTGGTTCTGATTCTTGGTTCAAATTCATTAACATGATCACAAACAAAAACAAGACCATGATGGCGCCCGCATACACGGCGATGTGCACCACTGCCAAAAATTGTGCGTTCATAATTAAGTAGTGTCCTGCAATGCAGAAAAAGGTGAGCACCAAGTATAAAACAGAGTTCACCGGGTTGCGGCTAAATACCACCATTAAAGCAAACATAATTGCCATGAAAGAGAGTATTCCGAAAAGCCATTGTGTAATTGTATATCCTAACATAAAATACGTATTTTCTAAATCTGGTTTAGTGTTTTCCTTTACTTATTTTTTCTTGGTGTAATTGGTTATGCTTTAAACCCGGGATTTTTTTGAATTCTAAAACTTCAGGGGTTTGGCGTTTGCTAACATCAATTGGCAATCCAACCTTCTCCACCAATTTATCTTTGCCATAAACAAATACATCTCTTTCATATTCTGAGGCAACAATGCGATCGGTTAAGAAGATTGCTTCTTTCGGACAAGCCTCTTCACACAATCCGCAAAATATGCAACGCAACATGTTTATTTCATATGTCTTTGCATATTTTTCTTCACGGTACAAATTTTCTTCTCCCTTTTTACGTTCAGCACTTTCCATTGTTATGGCCTCTGCAGGACAAGCTACAGCACACATACCGCAAGCGGTACAACGTTCCGCACCATTATCGTCGCGTTTTAAAACATGTTGCCCGCGATAAACAGCAGCGTATTCACGCTTTTGCTCGGGATACATAATGGTTGGGCGTTTCTTGAACAAATGGCTGAATGTAACAGCCATGCCCTTTACAATGGCAGGAAAATAAATTCTCTCTGAAAAACTTTGTTCCTTGTGTGATACAACCACACTTCTGTTTGTTAATGGCATGAACTAAATTTTATATTTCAATTATTATTTTCAAAACTCGCAAAAATCTCTTCCCTATTTTTCAAAGCTCCTATGATTTTGCTTATTTTTTTAATTCTTTTAAAAATTAATGTTTCCTCTAAAATATTCTACAACAACTGTTATGGCAAGGTTTAACAAGGACAATGGCAATAAACTTTTCCAGCCCAAATTCATTAACTGATCATAACGGAATCTCGGGATGGTCCAACGAATCCACATGAACACGGAAATGAATATTAAGGTCTTAACAAAATAAACACCAAAGCCAATCATGCTGATGATCCAGGAACCTTCTTGTAAACCGATGGCTTGGTAAATTTCGTGTGCAAAAGGGAAATTGTATCCGCCGAAATAAAAACCGGCCATAACAGCAGATGAAACAAACATGTTGATGTATTCAGCAAATAAAAATAATCCTAGTTTAAAAGCAGAATATTCTGTGTGGTAACCACCAACCAATTCCGTTTCACACTCTGCTAAATCGAAAGGTGCACGATTGGTTTCGGCCAAAGCACATACGAAGAAAATAATAAAACCCAAAGGTTGCCATACCACATTGGCAAAACCGGCATCTTGTTTGGCCAGCATTTCGCCAAAACTTAGTGAACCGCCTGAAGAAATAATTAGCGCAATCAATGCAATGCCCATGGCCAATTCATAACTGATCATTTGTGCAGATGAACGAATGGCGCCTAACAATGAATACTTATTGTTTGATGACCAACCGCCAATCATAATACCATAAACACCTATAGAAGTTACTGCCAAAAGAAAGATCACACCCACATTTACATCGGCCACTTGCAAAGGATAAGACACCCCGCCAATTGTCATTGGTGCACCCCAAGGAATAAGTACCCCCGCCATGATGGCCGTAACAATAAACAAACCCGGTGCCAACACAAATAATAACTTGTTAGCCACATTGGGAATAATTTCTTCCTTAAAAAGCATTTTTCCGCCATCGGCCAATGGTTGCAATAAACCTGCCCATCCGGCGCGACTTGGTCCCCAACGATCTTGCAACAAACCTGCAAATTTTCTTTCCCACCATGTTGAATAAGCTGCCACACCAAGTGATATGGCAAATATAACAACACAAAAAATTGATTTATATATAATG
>JBAXXZ010000065.1:0-8615 GCA_037127575.1 Bacteroidota bacterium
CTATAGGATAAACCAACAATTTCTAAGCGTACTTTTTTCATTTAATTGCGCTGGGACCTTAGTTTTGGTTGGCTTTAAATTTCTTAATGGCTTCTGTAAGTTTAGGAACAATTGTAAAGGCGTCGCCAATCACACCATAATCGGCTGATTTAAAAAATGGCGCTTCCTTATCATTATTAATCACCACTATGGTTTTGCTGCCGTTTACACCGGCTAAATGCTGGATGGCACCTGAGATACCAATGGCAATGTATAAATTTGGACGAATGGCAATACCGGTTTGTCCAACATGCTCGTGGTGCGGACGCCAATGCATATCAGCAACCGGACGAGAGCAAGCGGTGGTGGCATTTAAAGTTTTGGCTAAGTCTTCAACCATCCCCCAATTTTCGGGGCCTTTTAAACCGCGACCGGCACTAACAACCAATTCAGCTTCGGGCAATGGAATCATACCATTTGCATCGTTTGATTTTAGTTCTTTAATGGTGATGCGTGCAGAAACTGCTGTTAAATCAACATTAAAGTCTTCCGCCACAGCTTTATTTTCGCCTAATTGAACAGGGAAACTATTTGGTAGAAGGGAAATGATTTTTATTTCACTATTAATTGCGCACAATGCACTCGCCTTGCCCGAAAAAACATTTTTCTTAACTTCAAAACTAGCACCGTTAATTACAGGGTAATCAATTGCGCCTGCTACTAAGCCTGCTTTTAATTTAGCCGATAAACGTGGCGCTGCCGATTTACCTGTAAGATCGAAGGCAAACACAATTACCTTGGCATTTAATGATTTGGCCGCTTGTTCAACAGCTGCACTAATTAACATTGCATCAGATTGAATTTGACTGTTTTGACAATTTAAAATTTTGCTTGCGCCTGCTTTGCCAATTTCTTCTAATTGTGCGGCATCGGCTTGATTCACAAATGCCGTTACTGATGATTTGCTTAATTCAGCAATTTTAGAAGCGTAATTCACACATTCTAATGAAGATTTTTTTACTCTTCCTTTGTTTATTTCAACGTATACTAATACCATTTTAATCAGTTTTAATTAAATCACTTTGGCTTCGGTGTGAAGCAATTGTACCAATTCATCCATATTGTCTTCGCCTAACATTTTGCAAGTAGTGCGACCAGGGTTTACCACAAACGATTTTACAGAGGTGCCTGCTGCACTGCCATTTGATGCAATAACTGCAAGGGGTTTTGTTCTTGCGGCCATAATGCCTCTCATGTTTGGAATGCGCTGCTCGGCCATTCCTTTTGCGCAGCTTATCACCAATGGTAAATCACATTCAACAATTTGAGACCCGTCGTCGGTATCTTGTTCGGCGCTTAACTTATT
The DNA here is from genome assembly GCA_037127575.1 of Bacteroidota bacterium. Classification (GTDB taxonomy): domain Bacteria; phylum Bacteroidota; class Bacteroidia; order B-17B0; family Aurantibacillaceae; genus Aurantibacillus. Next base: position 1,346 of record JBAXXZ010000065.1, read on the forward strand.
GCCTGCCAAGTCGAGTTTAATGGCCATTGATATAAAAGGCAAATCGTTTAGCCCTGCAATCATAGCACCAACCGAGGCACCGTTATAATTGATGGTTTCTTTACCAACCATAATCAAATCAAAATTATTTGTTTTGGCGTAAGCAGCAATTTGTTCAGCAACAAACAATGCATCAGGTGCATCGGCATCAACACGAACAGCTTCATCGGCGCCCAATGCCAGACCTTTACGAATGGTGGCTTCACTATCTACCAAGCCAACATGTAATATGCACACTTTTTCTGCCAAGCCGGCTTCTTTTAACTCTAAGGCACGCACAAGCGCATACCATTCATCGTAAGGGTTTACAATAAAGGTAACTCCGGCTCCATTAAATTTTGTATCGCCATCAGTAAATTGAATTTTACTGGTTGTATCAGGTACATTGCTTATGGCTACTAATATTTTCATTTGTAGATTTAATTTAAGAGGTGCAAAAATAAGGAATAAATTTGCTTGAACCAATGTTTTTAGTAGCCGGAAAAAGGCTTTTTTTAATAATATGGTTTCAAAAAAAGGGCAGGTAATAAAAGGAGCTGAAGCCTTAAAAAATGAGAATTTGTAACAAATATTGGTTTGCTGAGTTGAACTTCGCAAATGTTTGTGAACCAAGATTAACGCAAGCTGAATGCCAGGTTCTTTTCTTCAATCATTTTTTTTAGGTTGAAAAGCGCATAACGCATGCGACCCAAGGCCGTGTTGATGGAAATATTTCTGAATTCGGCTATTTCTTTAAAACTCATGTCGTAATAAATACGCATCAAAACAACTTCTCTTTGATCCTCTGGTAATTCATTGATTAAATTGCGAACATTTTTCTTTAGGATGGGTTTTAATGCATCAGCATCCGCAGTATTGTCAGAAGCAATGCCGCTGAAAACATTTGATTCTTCTCCGTCTTCATTCACAAAAACAGGTGCACGTGGCATTTTACGCAATCTGCGGTAGTGATCAATCACCAAGTTGCGGGCAATTCTAATTACCCATGGTGCAAATTTGCCCTCTTCATTGTATTGCCCTCTTTTAAGGGTTTGTATTACTTTAATAAAAGTATCTTGAAAAATATCTTCCGTCAATTGACGGTCTTGAACCACCATCATGATGCTTGAAAATATTTTTCGTTGGTGACGGTTAAGCAAAATTGGCAAACAATTTTCATTGCCATTAATATATTGCTCAACTAATTCGTTATCCTTTAGATTTTGAATAGACATAGAACTTACTTGCTAATTAATAATGAGATGCTAGTAAATGTCTATTCGATGCGTGTAGATTTTAAGGTTATTTCACAAATTTATAACATTTGTTATCAAATTAATCATACTAATTGGATAAACTACTGTTTGGATGAGTGAAAGATGGGTTTAATTGAGGGAATAAAAAAAGGGTAAGCTACTTTCATCGCACCGCTCAACCACATACCCTTGCTCCGTTCCCAGCCTGGGGGATTCAGCAGGAGCTGGTCGTGAAAGACTTACCCGAGTCAAAAGTAACATTAATTTTAATTCCTTAGAGATAATTTTAAAATTTGTTCATCTAAAAAAGCCTAAAAACTACATTTATTGCGAAGCTTTACTTTAATTTGTAATCATTAAACTTGTTGGCTCATTTAGTCCATTTTAAAATTATATGAATTTATCCATTATTATTCCCCTATTTAATGAAGAAGAATCCCTGCCCGAATTACATGATTGGATTGTGAAAGTGGTTGATTCACAAGGATATTCTTACGAAATTATTTTTGTGGACGATGGCAGTAAAGATGGTTCATGGGCAATGATTGAATCCTTGGCCAAAAAAAATCCAAATGTTAAAGGCATTAAGTTTAGAAGAAATTACGGAAAGTCACCGGCCCTGCATCTTGGTTTTGAGAAGTCCCAGGGTGATGTAGTGATTACAATGGACGCAGATTTACAAGATAGTCCGGATGAAATTCCTGAATTGTATAATATGATTACCCAACAAGGCTTTGATTTGGTGAGTGGATGGAAACAAAAACGCTACGACAATGCCATTACCAAAAACATTCCTTCAAAACTATACAATTATACAAATAGAAAAATTAGCGGCATTCAATTGCATGATATGAATTGCGGCCTCAAAGCCTACAAAAAACAGGTCATAAAAAGTATAGAAGTGTATGGTGAAATGCACCGATTTATTCCGGTGATGGCCAAAAACGCAGGATTTGATAAAATAGGAGAGAAGGTAGTGAGTCATCAAGCCAGAAAATATGGACAAAGTAAATTTGGCTGGAGTCGTTTTATCAATGGTTTTTTGGATTTACTCACCATTACTTTTTTATCCAAGTTTGGTAAACGTCCAATGCATTTTTTTGGTCTTCTTGGCACCTTGTTATTTATTGTTGGTTTTGGATTTGCAATTTATTTGGGAGCTTATAAGCTTTACTGTGCATACAACCATGTGGCAGCAAGATTAATTACACAGAGGCCTTCATTTTATATATCGTTAACCAGCATGATCATGGGGAGCATGATGTTTTTGGCCGGTTTTATTGGGGAATTAATTTTAAGAAACAGTCCTGTTCGCAACCACTACTTAGTGGACCTTGAAATAAAATAATGGAGGGGCAGGCTAATAAACGTGTAAAACGAACCCCTTTAAGCCGAGAGGATTTAGCCAATATCATCGCTTTAAAAAAAAGGAAAGAGCACATTCTTTTGCTTCATTTTAAAAAATCGCTGATTTATAAAATTCAGAATATTTTTAACATGTGCTGTTTTTTTATTTTTTGGGAATTGATTCTTTGTTTTTTTGGTCCATGCAAATACCAAATTCACTTTTCAGAAAGGGTATATCCAAAATATGGTACTGAATATGATGCAAACAATAAACCAATTGTAACAGAATTAAAAATTTTGGATGTCAACAATCACCTGCATCATTTGGTGGTGAATGAATTTATTCAGGTACCACCGCATTATTCACGTTTTATTTTGGGTTCCGATTTTTTGCTGGGCAAACAATTAAAGGCAGGTATCGAAAATACTGATTCTAAATTTAGATTGTACAATGCCACTCCATTGATATTACTGAGTTTTTTTGTTTTAATCATTTCTTTTATTGCTTACATCAGTAATTTAAACCACAACGCGTATTCATTAACAGCCATCAGTATTTTAAATGCCATTGTGCTTTTGGCCATTTGCGCCATGTAGTGAATTTGACTTCAAGCATACGATAAATACTGTTTATACGTTGTATATTTGACAATTGTGAAAATATTATTTAAAACCATATCGCTCATTTTATTAATGCTTTTTGTGTTTGATTTTTCATCTTGTAAAAAGGATAAAATTACCACCGATAACAAGGCTAGGGTTCAATTTTCACAGGATTCGGTTTTGTTTGATACCGTATTTACGAGCATTGGTTCAAGTACCCGCAACATCCGTGTGCGCAACAAAAACAGTCAACGCATCAATATTTCTTCAATTACATTAAGAGGCGGAACTGCTTCTGCATTTATTGTAAATGTTGACGGTTCGAAAGGTACGCAGTTTCAAAACATTGAAATAGCAGCGAATGATAGTCTTTATATTTTTATTCAAGTGCATATCAATCCAAACAATGCATCATCTCCATTAATAGTTGAAGATGCTTTGGATTTTGTTGTGAACGGTGCCACACAAAGTTTGGTGCTGGAAGCATGGGGACAAGATGCATACTACCACGTACCCACCAATGCTTTTAAATACAAGGATGGCACTTATTTTCCTTATTCGATTGTTGATACATTAAAAAATTCATACACCCGCAACGGTAATGACTTTGTATGGAAGAATGATAAGCCCCATGTGATTTATGGTTACTTGGCGGTTGATTCATTACAAAATTTAATCATCCCGGCCGGCACCAAAGTGTATTTAAATTACAAGGCCGGAATATGGATTTATAATTGTGGCTCAATTAAAGTGAAAGGTGAAAAAGACAAAGAAGTTATTTTTCAAGGGGCCCGTTTGGAAAAAGATTATGCCGATGAGCCCGGACAGTGGGATAGGATATGGATCAATGAAGGCAGCGATGGTAACGAGATTGATTATGCCATCATTAAAAATGCTTTTGTTGGGGTGCAAGCTGAATTGTTTTATGCTAGTAATTTTTATGGCAAGGGATCACTTAAAATTACCAATACCAAAATCCAAAACATGAGTAAATGGGGCATTTATGGTTTGGCTTATAAAATTACCGGCGGTAACAATGTGGTTTCGAACTGTCAAGAAAGTTGTTTGAATGTATTGTATGGCGGATCATACCGCTTTTACCATTGTACTTTTAGTAATTTTTGGAACAAAGATAAGGCCAGAGACAAGGCCACCATTAGTTTAAACAACTACACCGATTTACAAGTATTGCAAGACACCTTTTATTTTGGCAATTGCATTATTGATGGCAAATTGAACAACGAACTTAACTTGGATTTTAAATCAGATGCAAGCATAAAACCGGTTTACAGTTTTAATAATTGTTGGATTAAAACAAACATCAATACAAGTGTTTCCGGCAATTTTTTTAATCTGCAAACCAGCAGCAGCGATAATTTAAAGTACAAAGACAGTGATCATTATAATTTTGAACCCGATGCACAAGAACAAAGAATTAAGAAGTTTGCAAATGCCATAGCAGAAAAAGATGCCGCCAAATACCCTTTTGATATTAAGATGCAAACCCGTTGCACAACAATTGCTACAGGAGGCATAACGGTGGGTGCATACGAATTACCTTAGCATGAAATGCCTGAGTTTTTATTGCGCAGCTGCTAAATAGGTGTTAACTTTGGCGCCACATTCATGGAACCAATTTCAAATTCAGAAAACAAATCAATTATATACTGGCTGTTAAGTGGTTGTGTGCTCATCTACATTATGGTGTTGGTAGGTGGTTTAACGCGCTTAACGCATTCGGGCTTATCAATTACCGATTGGCACTTTATGGGCTCGGTGCCGCCTCTAAATGAGACCATGTGGCAAGCACGATTTGAAAAATACCAGCAAAGTCCGGAGTTTCAAAAGGTAAATTTCAGCATGACCTTGCAAGAATTTAAACCTATTTTTTGGTGGGAATACATTCATCGCATGATTGGCAGAACCATGATGTATGTGTTTGCCATTGGTTTTATTTGGTTTTTGTTTAAGAAAAAAATCAACAAAAAAATGTGGCCACAATTGACCTTGTTGTTTTTTATGGGCGCCATGCAAGCCGTTATTGGTTGGTGGATGGTATATAGCGGATTGCAGCAAAAGCCGGCTGTTAGTCATTTTCGTTTGGCCACCCACTTAATGAGTGCGTTTACCTTATTTGCATTTACCTTTTGGTTTGCCTTAAAACTCACATATCTAAAAAATGAACAGGAGCCTAGTGAAGGAAAAAAGTTGGGCTTCTTAAGTGTCTTGTTTTTTCTTTTGTTAATTGTTCAAATTATTTATGGTGCTTTTACAGCTGGTTATGTTGAAGGAGATGCCAGTAAAATTAGGCCCGGACATATCTTTAATACATGGCCTAAGATGGGTGAAACCTGGATGCCTGAACAAGTTTATTGGAAGGATACACTTTTCGAAAACATTTTTTTAAACGCAAGTGGCATTCAATTTATGCACAGGTATTTGGCGGTGTTGGTGTTTGTAATGATGTGCATTTTGTGGTACAGATCGAATCAATTAAAATTAAACCGTTTGCAACTATTGGGTGTTACGCTTATAATCTATGGTGTAACAGTTCAATTTATTTTGGGTGTACTCACCTTAATATATCAGGTACCTTTAATCATGGGGGCTTTACATCAAACAGGTGCATTTTTCTTATTTGGAGCCTGTATTTTTCTTATTTATCAATTATTTAATTCTAAACCCCAATTACAGTGAGCGATTTTATTGAAGGGAATGATATGGGCGGAGAGGCAACATCTGCATACCCGCCAAAACCTGTTGTGGTTGAAAAAACACAAAATTCTATTAACCGCTCTCTAATGAGTTTGTTGTTATATGCCCTTTTGTTTTATTTTATTTTTGATGCCAATGTGGCTTATATTGCTGCAGTATTATTGGTAATTATTGTTCACGAATTGGGCCATTTTGCTTTTATGCGGTTGTTTCATTACAGCAATGTGAAAATTTTTATTGTACCACTTTTGGGTGCGTTTACCAGTGGAAATAAACAACAAATTTCGCAACGTCAGTTAACCTTGGTGATTTTAGGAGGACCGGTACCGGGAATTATTATTGGTTGTATTTTATTGTGGATGAACCAAGATTGGAAAAATGAAAACATTAAAATGTTGTATCAAACTTTTTTGGTGATTAATCTTTTAAACTGCCTGCCATTTCATCCATTGGATGGCGGCCGATTAATTGAAACGCTGTTCTTTAAAGAGAATTTTGTGATCCGTTTGGCATTTGGCATATTTTCAATTCTTGCACTTCTGCTGATGTTTTTGTTTTTATACAGTCCGGTATTATTGGTGGTGCCTGTGTTAATAGGTTTGGAGCTTTTCAATGAAAATAAACTGCAAAAAATCCGTAAGTATTTAAAGGAGGAGCGTGTTGATGTGTATATTGATTACAACGAATTATCCGATAAAAATTATTGGTTAATCAGAGATTGTTTATTGATGTCGTTTCCAAAGAAGTATCGTGGATTACAAGCCGGGCAATACGAATACAGTGTTTATGAATCAATGTTAATTCAGCAAACCAAAACAGTACTTCAGCCAAATTTAAAATTTGATTTGGGCGTATTCGGTAAAATTGTTTGGATGCTTTTTTACTTGTTTATTTTTATAGCCCCCATTGTTTTTTATTATAAATACCGTTAACCAGTTGCATTGTTTTTTGTATTCGGTTATTCGCTTCAATTACTAGCATTATTTTATTTTAAAACGTAATCCTGCGTATAACATGCGCCCGTAAATTGGTCCCCATACCATTGAGGCATCAAAGTATTTTGAATAAGGTGTATCGGCCGACAAAATAGGGTTTGCTTGCTTGAAATTCAGTAAGTTTTCTGCGCCAAAATACACATGAAAGGCATTGTTTTTTATTTTGGTTAAGAAGGTAATTTGGACCAAAACATTAAAAAAATCAGGTGAATATTTTGGTAATCGGTAGGCAAGTGGGTTATCGGAGGTGCCCGGTAATCGTTTGCTGCCATTGTATTGGGTGGTGAAATCGAAGAGCCAGTGGTTATTTTTTGTTTCGTAAGCAAAATTAATAAA
>JBAXXZ010000066.1:0-8530 GCA_037127575.1 Bacteroidota bacterium
ACATTAAAAGCTGTTTTTGCCAAAGATGGCACCATTACCGCAGCCAACGCCAGTACCATGAACGACGGCGCTGCAGCCTTGGTTTTAATGAGTAAAGAAAAAGCCGATGAATTGGGCATCAAACCATTGGCCATTATCAGAGGTTATGGTGATGCTGAACAGGCCCCGGAATGGTTTACAACCAGCCCAAGTGTTGCAGTTCCAAAGGCTGTTAAAAAGGCAGGAATAAACATGGCCGACGTTGATTATTTTGAATTACACGAAGCTTTTAGCGTAGTGGCTTTGGCCAATATGAAATTAATGAACTTAGATCCTTCAAAAGTAAATGTGAATGGTGGAGCTGTTTCATTGGGTCATCCATTGGGCGCAAGCGGTGCACGTATTATTGTTACATTAATCAATGTTTTAAAACAAAACAATGCCAAATTTGGTGCAGCCGGTGCCTGTAATGGAGGCGGCGGGGCCAGTGCCCTAGTCATCGAAAATGTCAATTAAGACCAAAACTTAAAAACGCCAATCAATAATTGATGGGCGTTTTTTATTTAAATTGGCACAGAAATTCAAACGAAAAAAGCAATCAAGAATTAAAAACACATTAAACAATTATTATGAAGTCAACAGCATTAACAAATAAACACACGGCCTTAGGGGCTAAAATGGTGCCATTTGCAGGTTACAATATGCCGGTTTCTTACACGGGCTTAAACGAAGAACACCAAGTAGTAAGAAACAGTGTAGGTGTTTTTGATGTAAGTCATATGGGAGAGTTTATTTTAAAAGGGCCAGGGGCATTAAACTTAATTCAGTCGGTGACCAGCAACGACGCTTCGGTTTTAAGTGCCGGAAAAGCGCAGTATTCTTGTTTGCCTAACGAAACAGGCGGCATTGTGGACGATTTAATTGTGTATTGCATCGATGAGCATACTTATATGTTGGTTGTAAACGCCAGTAATATTGAAAAAGATTGGAATTGGATTTCTAAACACAATACAGGTGGTGTTGACATGAAAAATATTTCTGATGAAACTTCATTGTTAGCAGTACAAGGACCAAAAGCCATATTCGCTTTACAGAAACTAACGGATGTGAAATTGGCCGACATCCCTTATTATAATTTTGTAAAGGGCACATTTAATGGCGTGAAAGATGTGGTGATTAGTAACACCGGTTACACCGGAGCGGGTGGTTTTGAAATTTATTTCGAAAACCAAAATGCAGAGCAAATGTGGGATGCCATATTTGAAGCGGGGAAAGAATTCGACATCAAGCCAATTGGTTTAGGCGCACGCGACACATTGCGTTTGGAAATGGGCTTCTGTTTATACGGTAACGACATCGACGATACAACATCACCGATTGAAGCAGGATTGGGTTGGATTACCAAGTTCACCAAAAATTTCACCAATAGAGCAGCCATTGAAGCCCATAAAACCAATGGTGTAAGTAAAAAATTGGTTGGTTTCGAAATGATCGACCGAGGCATTCCGCGTCATGATTATCAAATTGTGAATGCTGAGGGTCAAGTAATTGGAAAAGTTACTTCAGGTACACAATCACCAAGCCTAAACAAAGCCATTGGAATGGGATACGTGAACACTGTGTATGCAAAAGCCGATACTGAGATTTTTATTTCTATTCGCGATAAGGCCATAAAAGCGAAGGTTTGTAAGATTCCCTTTCTAAAAAAGTAAACCGCTAAAATTAAGTAATAGAGCATTGTGATAATCTTATCGACAATAAGTATTATTTAATCTACAGTTTATTTTTGCAACACCAAAAACATCTATATTTGAGCGATATTTCAGATGAATAGAGGCATCCAAATAATGCTCTTACTGCTTATTGCTTTTAAGTTAAATTCTCAAACCTGGGAATTGTACGGTAAAGACACTATCAATAAAATTGATGCCAACGGCAAGAAACAAGATAGGTGGGTATTAATGGGCAAACACAAACCCGGCGCTTGTTACCAGTTAGAACAAAAGGTTGAAGAAGGTAAATATGTAGATAACCGCAAAACAGGGGTTTGGGTTGAGTATTATTGCAATAGCAACTTAAAGAGTAAGTTAACTTTCATTAATGGTCGCCCTGATGGTTACGCCCAAATGTACCATGAGAACGGTAAAATAAGCGAAGAAGGTATTTGGAAAAACAACCGTTGGGTAGGCAAATACAAATTGTACTACGAAAACGGGCAAGTACAACACGAATTTGTATTTAATAATTCGGGCAAACGCGATGGACCACAAAAATATTTTTATGAAAACGGGCAAGTAGCCATTGAGGGCGCTTTTGCTAACGGCAAGGAGAGTGGTTTAATTAAAGAGTATTACGAAACCGGCGATACGAAGGCACAAAAAACTTACAATGATGGTGAAGTAGATTTAGCCTCGGTAAAAGAATTTGAGCCAAAAAAACCAATCAAACCAAAATCGTTGGTGCCGGCCGATAATGCGCCAATTATAAAGGTTAGAGATGATGAACGTCCGAATGAAGCCATCGCTAAGAAATTTTCTAATGGTAAGGGGCCAATGATTTTAAATGGTCAACACACACTCTATAATAAAAACAAACAAATCACCAAGGACGGTTTCTTTATTGAGAATCGTTTTATTGATGGCAAGGTTTATTTTTATGACGAGAACGGGTTGTTGCAAAGAATTGCTGTTTATAAAAACGGCATCTATGTGGGTGATACCCAAGGCGAGAATTAATACCGCCTTATTGTATTAAAGATAGCTTTATACTTTTTCTATTAAAAAAATTATCTTATTTTTGCGACCTAATTTGGGGGATTAGCTCATTTGGCTAGAGCGCTTCGCTGGCAGTGAAGAGGTGATCGGTTCGAATCCGATATTCTCCACTAAGCTCCATAACGGAGCTTTTTTTTTGATGGGTGTATATGTTTATATTCTCTATTCCAAAACAAAGGACAAGTATTATGTTGGCCAAAGCGATGATTTGAAGGAACGTCTTGCATCCCACAATTCAGGAAAATCGCCATTTACGTCTATTGCATCAGATTGGGACTTGGTATATTTGGAAGAATATGAGACGCGCACTGAAAGCCGCAAGCGAGAGAATGAGATTAAAAGGAAAAAGAGTAGGAAATATATTGAGTGGCTGGTGAGCGCTTCGTCCCGACAGGAGTCGGGATGAAGAGGTGATCGGTTCTCCCGCAATGAGCGGGACGATATTCTCCACTAAGCTCCATAACGGAGCTTTTTTTTTGATGGGTGTATATGTTTATATTCTCTATTCCAAAACAAAGGACAAGTATTATGTTGGCCAAAGCGATGATTTGAAGGAACGTCTTGCATCCCACAATTCAGGAAAATCGCCATTTACGTCTATTGCATCAGATTGGGACTTGGTATATTTGGAAGAATATGAGACGCGCACTGAAAGCCGCAAGCGAGAGAATGAGATTAAAAGGAAAAAGAGTAGGAAATATATTGAGTGGCTGGTGAGCGCTTCGTCCCGACAGGAGTCGGGATGAAGAGGTGATCGGTTCTCCCGCAATAAGCGGGACGATATTCTCCACCACTAAAGCAGAAAAAGCCCTTTCGGTAAGTCCGGGAGGGCTTTTTCGCTTTAGTTGTGATTTTATTTTTTTATCAAAATTGAAATTTCAAGAATTATTAAAGTCCCAACAAAACCTCTTCAGGATTTTTTCCACCGAATAACATGCGATTGGGATTTTCTAACATTTCCTTTACTTTAACCAAAAAACCTACACTTTCTCTGCCATCAATAATGCGGTGATCATAACTCAAGGCCACATACATCATTGGTCGAATAACAACGGCACCATTCACTGCCATTGGTCGTTCAACAACATTGTGCATGCCCAATATGGCGCTTTGCGGGGGATTAATAATGGGCGTGCTCATCATGCTGCCAAACACGCCGCCGTTTGTGATGGTGAAGGTGCCACCTTCCATATCGGCTATGGTTAATTTACCATCACGGGCTTTAATGGCCATATTTTTAATGCCGGCTTCAATTTCTGCCAAACTCAATAATTCTGCATTGCGCAATATTGGAACCATTAAGCCTTTTGGAGCGCTAACAGCAATACCTATGTCGCAGTATTTATTATACACCAATTCCTCACCATCTATCATGCCATTCACGGCCGGAAAATGAAACAAGGCTTCGGTAACGGCCTTGGTAAAGAAACTCATAAAACCGATATTGGTGCCATACACTTCCTTAAACTTGTCCTTGTATTTAGCTCTTATGGTATAAATGGCACTCATGTCGACTTCATTAAACGTGGTGAGCATGGCGGTTTCGTTTTTCACAGCTACCAAACGTTTGGCTACTGTTTTACGAAGCGAAGTCATTTTACTGCGCTCTTTTTCCCGTCCGCCTTGCCAACTATTACTTAAAACTTTTGCGGCAGTAGGCAAGCCGTTAGATAGGGCCGCTAACACATCTTGTTTGGTAATGCGTCCGTCTTTTCCGGATCCTTTTAACTGCGCTGACGTGACATTGTTTTCTGTCATTATTTTAGCTGCAGCCGGACTAGGGGTGCCACTTGCATATCCGGTTTTTTCAGGCAAAGTTTCTTTTTTTGCCTCTGCAGGCGCCTGTACACTGCTCGCTACCTTCGCTACAGCGGCTTCCGGTTTTTTAGCTTCCGGTTTAAAAGAGGTGTCAATCTTTACAACTATTTGTCCAACCTTCACCGTATCGCCTTCAGCAACCAAGGTTTCAATTTTACCCGAATCTTCTGCGTTTAATGTTAAGGTGGCTTTATCTGAATCAATTTCAGCCAACACTTCATCCTTTTCAACAACATCACCCGTGTTTTTAACCCATCGGGCAATAATCACTTCGGTTATCGATTCTCCCGGACTTGGAACTTTTAATTCTATTATGGCCATAATATTGACTTTAAAATTATTTTTAATCAGTTTATTTTTTGAATACTGTAGCTAAAATGTCTTCAGTTTCGGCTGCATGTCTTTTAGCAAAGCCTGTTGCAGGACTTGCGGCCTCATCCCTTCCAATATATTTCAAATTAAGGGAACGCAAGTGTTTGTCTACAAACCGCCAAGGGCCCATATTTTCAGATTCCTCTTGAACAAACAAATAAGTTTTGGCGTTTTTGTAATGACTCAAAATGACTTCCACTTGTTTTTTAGGAAAAGGATACAATTGCTCTAAACGAATAAAAGCGATATCATTTACCCCTTCTTTTTCACGCCTTTCAATGAGGTCGTAATAAATTTTTCCTGAACAAAAAGCCAAACGTTTAATTTGTTTTACGTCCGCATTTGGATCATCTAAAACTTCTTGAAATTTTCTTTCTGTAAAATCACTCAATTTGCTTACACAACTTGGATAACGCAGTAATTTTTTTGGCGTGAAACAAATAAGCGGCTTTCTAAAATCGCGTTTTAATTGGCGGCGAATTACATGGAATTGTTGAGACGGCAAAGTGGTATTTACAATTTGCATGTTATCCTCAGCACACATTTGCAAGAAACGTTCAATGCGCGCACTAGAATGTTCAGGGCCTTGTCCTTCATAACCATGCGGCAACAATACAACCAAACCATTCATTCTTCTCCACTTATATTCGGATGAAGAAATGTATTGGTCAACAATGATTTGCGCGCCGTTAAAAAAGTCGCCAAACTGCGATTCCCAAATGGTTAAGGTATTTGGAGATGCAAATGCATAACCGTATTCAAAACCCAAAACCCCATACTCACTCAACAATGAATTATAGATGTTTAATCGTTGCGGTGCACCAATGTTGTTTAATGGAATAAATTCTTCTTCACTGTCTTCTACCTTAACCACTGCGTGGCGGTGTGAGAAAGTTCCGCGCTCAACATCTTGACCGCTAAAGCGCACTTGATGGCCTTCCATCATCAATGAAGCATAAGCCATTAATTCGCCCATGGCCCAATCATAACTATCGCCGGAAATCATGTTATGACGATCGGCGAACAAACGTTCTATTTTATTAAAAAACTTTTTGTCTTTTGGTAATTGTGTAATTTTTTCGGCAATACTTAAAAAAACTTTTTTGTCAATTGCGGTGTTGGGAGATTCATCAAATGCATTTGGGCCCGCCATGTGCACTCCTTGCCAAGTACCTTGCAAAAAAGAAGTCACTTTTGCCTTTTCTAGTTTTCGTGCCTCATCTAAATCGTGTTCCAATTCATCCTTGTATTCTTTTTCAATGGCTTTAATTTCTTCATCAGTAAAGCTGCCTTCATCTACCAATTTTTTTGCGTAAATATCTTTTGGATTCGGATGCTTTGCAATCTCCTTATACAACAAGGGTTGTGTAAAACGCGGCTCGTCTCCTTCATTGTGTCCGTACTTTCTGTAACACAACACGTCAATAAAAACATCTTTTCTAAATGCTAATCTGTATTCCATCGCCATTCGTGCTACCAGGCACAGGGCCTCAACATCATCTCCGTTAACATGAAATACAGGGCATTTGGTAACTTTTGCCACATCAGTACAATAGGTACTTGATCGGGCATCAAGATAGTTGGTGGTAAACCCAACTTGATTATTAATTACAAAATGAATGGTGCCGCCTACTTTGTAAGCCTCAAGGTGTGCCATTTGAATCACTTCATACACGATACCCTGGCCTGCAATTGCAGCGTCGCCATGCACCATAATGGGACAAACTTTTTTGTAATTACCGGCATGTCGGTGATCGATTTTGGCACGGGTAATACCTTGTACTACAGGCGCCACGGTTTCTAAATGCGAAGGATTGGGAGTAAGTGAAATATGTACTTGTGTGCCATTGCTGCCGGTGAAATCAGAGCTATAGCCCATGTGATATTTCACATCTCCGTCAAACAAACTGTCTTCACTCGGACGGCCTTCAAATTCTGCAAAAATGTCCTTTGCGGGTTTATGCATGATATTTGCCAATACATTTAATCGGCCTCGGTGGGCCATGCCAATTACGTAATCCTCAATACCTAAATCAACACCACGGTTAATTAAGGCATTAATGGCAGGTAAAAAAGATTCAGCACCTTCTAATGAAAATCGTTTTTGACCAACAAATTTTGTGGCAAGAAAATTTTCAAAAACAACCGCTTCGGTTAATTTGTGTAATATTTCCGTTTTTTCAGCTTTTGTAAAAACAGGGATGTTTTTGCTCGTCTCCATTCGGGTTTCCAGCCATTTTAAAAGGTTGGGGTTGCGAATAAACATGTACTCTGCCCCAATGCTGTTGCAATAGGTGGTTTCTAAATGTGAAACAATGTCTTTTAATTTTGCAGGACCAATGGCGATTTGGGTGCCGGCTTGAAATACAGTATCCAAATCTTTTTCAGTAAGGCCAAAAACATCAATTGATAAATCAGGGCGGTATTGGCGTCGAATACGCACAGGATTTGTTTTGGTAAACAAATGGCCGCGCATACGGTAGCCATTAATTAAATTAATGACTTTAAATTCTTTAATAACGGTTTCAGGAACAGTTCCTGTAGAACTTGAATAATCAGTTTTGGAAAATTCAAATCCTTTAAAAAAGTCTTGCCAACTTTTATCTACTGAAGAGGCATCTTTTTGATACTGAAGAAATAACTCCTCAATCGCGTTCACATCACTGTTTCCTAAATATGAAAATTTATCCATGGCTTATTTTTGATGAAGAACAAATTTAATAATATTTGCATCATACAGACTAATTATCTGTACTTTTGTAAGAATGAATTGTCGAAGAACTTGCATTATTTTCGTGCTATTTTTAAGTTGTTGTTTTAATCAACAAATTCATGCCCAAGATGTTCAGGCAGAAACGCAATTAAAGTTAAAAGATGCCCTTCAAAAAAAGGCGGATTATCACAAAGCCACTAATGGCAAGCAAGACGGTTACCGCATTAAAATTCATTTTGGACTTGATCGCGAAACTGCCGAGGCAGTGAAAGCTAAATTCCAAAAAAGTTTCCCCGATGTTTTAACTTACAAAGAGTACCAACAACCTAATTTTGTTGTTTTGGTTGGAGATTATAAAAGCAAATTAGAAGCCTTTCGTTTTTTAACGGAAATAAAAACTGAATTTCCAAATGCCTATATTATTAAAGATAGGATTAACGTGAAATGATTTTCTCCCAACTTCAAATAATTTCTAGCAGATCATTTATAAAGCAAAATTTATGCGCTTGTTTTAAAATTATTTCACGCTTTTAATAAGCAAATCGCTTATAAATTCAGGCCTTTCATAAGTAATCAAATGCCCTGTGTTTTTGAGTTTGTAAAATTGGACAGGAGCAGTGTTGATTTTTTTTTGAGCAAAATCAAAATTGGCTGTATCGGCAATGTGGTCGTTTTCGCCCATCACCACAGTAGTTGGCACATAAAGTCTCTGCCACTGTTTTTCCATTTTTTTCATTTCAGCAACATGCGCATATTTTTCTTTGGTGGCCACATTTAATAAATGCGGTAAAAACAATTGTGTAAACGACCATTTTCCAATGCCACTGAACCAGTAAAATTTTTCAGATTTGGGGTCAATCACCGGCGAAACCAT